>JAUWIN010000134.1 GCA_030605345.1 Candidatus Brocadiia bacterium | reverse complement strand
CGCCGGTGTGGATGTCGTTGGTGGCGCCGAGGTATTTTTGAGACTTGGTGGAGCATTCGAGGTGCGAGCCGGGATACCCCACTCCCCAGGGGCTGTGCCATTTCATCAGGTGATTGGGGTCGGTGACCCACAGCGAGAAATCGTGTGGGTCCCGCTTGTCCGGATTGACCTCCAGCCGCGCCCCGGCGTTGAGTTTATCAAGCGTATTGCCCGAAAGCCGGCCGTAGTCCGCGAACGTAGCCAGGTCGTAATATACGCAGCCGTTCACCACGTAGGCGTGGCCGTTTTTGATTAGGGTCTGGACGGTCTCGATCATATCGTTGACGTGTTCGCTGGCCCGGGGATAGCATCTTGCCCTTTTTATGTTCTGTGCATCGATGTCTTGGAAAAACGCTTCGGTATAGTGCTCTGCGATCTGCCAGGGGTTTTTCTTCTCCTCGCGAGCGGTCCTTTCCAGCTTGTCTTCACCCTCGTCAGCATCGCTTGTCAGGTGGCCGACATCGGTAATGTTCATTATTTGATCGACCGTGAAACCCTTGTATTCCAGGTATCGGTGGAGCAGGTCGGCGAGCATGAAGGCACGGAAGTTGCCGATGTGTGCATACATATAGACCGTGGGGCCGCAGTTGTACATCTTCACCATGCCGGGCTCGAGCGGGACGAATTCTTCCTTGCGGTTGGTCAGCGTGTTGTAGAAGGTCAAGGGCATCTTTTCTTCCCCTGGCTCAGTTCTTACACCTGTTCGACCACGGCGATGGCTTCGGCGGCCACGGCCTCGCCGCGACCGACCTCGCCGCTGGACTCGGCGGTCTTTGCTTTGACGTTCACCGCCCCGCCAGGCAGGCCGAGGTCAGCGGCGATGTTGTCTCGCATTGCTTCCTTGAGCTGGCCGACCTTGGGGTGTTCCAGGATGACGGTGGCGTCAACCTGGACGACGCGGAGGTTATGTTTTGCGAGTAGCGCCGCCGTTTTCCTCAGCAGACCCCGGCTGTCGGCGTCCTCGTACCGCGGGTCAGTATCCGGAAAATAGTCGCCGATATCGCCCAGCCCCGCGGCGCCGATGGCCGCGTCGATGACAGCGTGGATGAGGGCGTCGCCGGCGGAGTGGGCCACCGCACCACGAGCTGAGTCCATCTCGACCCCGCCCACCACGAGCCTCCGGCCTTCGGCCAACTTGTGGATGTCACGGCCTATTCCAACCCGCATGCCGCACCCTCCACCAGATTCAGACAGGGTTAATATAGCAAAAAGAAGTATGACGCCAAGCGCCAGCGGTGGTCAAGACGTGGCCTTGTGCGGCGGCGGGGGCCTATTTCAGTATCTCCGTACCTGGCCTCCCGGCAGGTGGCGTAGGCCCCGGCTCGTGCTTCGCCACGTCCTTCCCCGTCCAGGCATCGTCGCCGGCAGGGTCAAAGCCGAACCAGCCGCAGATGCAATCGAGCAGTTCGCCGCAATCGACGCCGACGTCGAGTCCGAGCCAGATGAGGTGCAGGTTTGCTGAGACCTCAAGCCAGCCCCGGTTTTTGTCGGCGATGGTGAGCGGAGGTGCCCACCAACACACGTCTCGTTCGTCGCCCCGCAGGAGACTCTTGGGCATCCCGCCGTGTACGACCGCGTCCACGTCTTCCCAGCCCCAGATCGGAATTCCCAAATTGGCATCGTAGCGACGTTCGTCCCAGATCCAGCCGTATCCGTTGCGGAAGCCGTAGCGTCGCGCCTCATACGCGCCCACTCCGACAGCCAGGAGTCTGGTCACGTGCACGTTGGCTAGAAGGCCCGGACCAAGACCGCCATTCAGCCGGACAATCTCCGCGGTGTCGTCCATCCGGTCCTGCAGGTTCGGCCCCTGGCACCCGGCCAGTGTGGCCAGGGACATACAAAGCGCCAGCGCCAACGTCTTCGGTCTTGAATTCCACATGATTCGTCCCTTTCCTAGAGAGCTACTTTGAACACCAGAAGTTTATCCCGGCGGCGGAAGTGGTTCAAGTAGTTTCTCGGATTAAGAGGTCTCCTCTGACTTATCTTGGCCCAGTTCGTTTGCGAACGCGTCGTACGCGGTCTGGTCGTAGAGGGCAAATATGACTTTTTCGAGCGAAGACTCGCCCGAGGCAAGGTGCTGGCGCACGGCGGCGAGCATCAGCCTGGCGCATTCGTCGATGGGGAACCCAGCGACGCCTGTCCCAATCGCAGGGAAGGCGATGGATTTCAGTTTGTGTTCGTCGGCGCGAAGAAGGCTGTTGCGGGTGGAGGCGACGAGGTTTTCGGCGCTGGTCTGGTGCCCGAGCGACATGCTCGCCGCGTGGATGACGTATCGTGCCTTGAGCCACCCGGCGGCGGTTACTGCGGCTTCACCCAGCGGTATGGTGCCGATCCGGTCACACTCCTCCTGGATTGACGGCCCTCCCTTGCGGCGTATGGCGCCCGCCACACCGCCGCCCAGTTGCAGTTGGTTGTTGGCGGCGTTGACGATGGCGTCCGCCTCCACCTCGGTAATGTCACCGAGCCTGAGTTCAATCTGTTCCTCGGACATGTTTCCCCCTCCCAACTCGTGGTTTGTTCCGGCCTCCCTGCTCAAGGCCACCCGGCCGACCGCCAAAGGACAAGGAGCGGCGGCCAAGTCACAGCACTTTGGCGCCTGGCGGGACCGGCCGCTCGGGCGATATCACCACCACATCATCGTCGAACTGCGCGGCCAGCAGCATGCCATTACTCTCTATCCCACGCAGCCTGGCTGGCTGGAGATTTGCGACCACCACCACCTGCTTGCCGTCGAGCTCCTGAGGTTCGTAGTTCGGCTTGATACCAGCGACTAACTGCCGCTCTTCGCCGCCGAGGTTCACCTTCATCACGTAGAGCTTGTCCGCGTTCGGATGCGGCTCCACTGACGTGACCGTGCCGACCACCAGTTTCATGCGTTTGAACTCGTCAAAAGTTACCATCTCTTCAGCCATCGACAGCCCTCCATTTTATCTTAAGAATCCGGGGGCCTAATTGTAAATCCTATGGCTCGAAGTTTCCAGTTCAAAGTTCGAGACCATCTTTCGGCGCCGCCCCCGCGCCAATCCGCGGTCTGGCTCGCTCACGCGACGGCCACCTACACCGGCTCGTCGGAGGTTTGCTTCATCACAATGTTGTTGTTGGGGCAATGCCAGACGCACATCCCGCAGCCGACGCATTTGTCGCTGTCAAGCCGTATGCGCCAGCCGTCGAGACTGAAGGCGAACTGGGTGCAGAGCCGCTCACAAATCTGGCACCCGGCGCCGCAGCCGCAGCCATAACAGCGCTGCGCCTCGGCCACCGCCTCGTCGCGGGTCATCGGTGTGCGGTATGGCTCCCAATCTTTGCGCCGCTGGGCTGCCGGGCGGAGGGCGACGGGTACACGCCAGCGCCGCGGGGCGTCGCCGTTCCGCGTTAGCACGTCGTCCACATCGACCTGGGTGGGTTCCGGCTCGGG
>JAUWIN010000039.1 GCA_030605345.1 Candidatus Brocadiia bacterium | reverse complement strand
TGGCGCCTGGCTTGCAGTTCCCGGCTGCTCTGTCCCGGCCTCCGCCGGCGCTGGCGTCTCCTTCTCCTCCCTGGCTGAAGCCTCCTCCTTCTCTTTCATGGCAGAGCGGAGGACCTCAAAAAATTCCTCCGGTGCCTTGGCTTTCGCCGCCATCGGCCACTCCGCAAAACGCAGACGAATGTTAAAGACATTTCTACCACAAACACGTCCAAAAGTCAAACAGGCACGAAACCACTTAGACACTGTCTGAAAACTGTGGCACGGCTCTCCGACTCGACTGAGCTTGCCCGGCGTGAGCCTGTCGAGCGGTCGAAGGGACGCGCGCGCCACGATCGAGCTCGAGCTCGAGCTTGTGTTTTCCCGCTAAAATTGCGCCTGTGGTTCTTAGAGTTTCCCCTGATCCGCGAGGCTGGTGAACGTGGTTTGGCTGACGATAACGTGGTCGAGCACTCGGATGCCGATGACGTCGCCGGTTTGTTTGAGCCGTTCAGTGATCTCGATGTCCTCACGGCTCGGGGTGGTGTCGCCGGAAGGATGGTTATGGACGAATAGCACTGACGCCGCCGAGTCACGAATCGCCGGTTCGAATACCTCGCGCGGATGAACGATGCTTTGGGTCAGGCTGCCCTGGGAGATGGTGACGTCCCGTATAAGCCGGTTCTTGGCGTCGAGGAGCATGGCGACGAAGGTTTCTCTCTTTTCATGACCTATGGTTGTGCGGTATCGCTCGAACACGGTTTCGGGGTTGAGGAAGGCTCCGGCCTTCGCCGTGCCGGGCTGACTGTGGAACCGGCTTGCGATCTCCAGCGCGGCTTTGATAGCGGCGGATTTTGCAGTCCCGATCCCGCGAACCTTGCCCAGCTGGGCCGGCGAACACTCTGCGAGTTTTCTGAAGCCGCCGAACCGCACCAGCAGGCTGCGAGCGAGTTCAACCGCGGTCAGTCCCTCTGCCCCGCCGCCGATAATGATGGCGAGCAGTTCCGCGTCGGTAAGATGCTCCTGCCCCACTGTGAGCAGGCGTTCGCGCGGACGTTCAGTCTCGGGCAGCTGCTTGATAGTGGGTTTTCTCCAGAAGAAGGCGCAGCTATCCGCGAGGGGGCATTGATCGCACTTGGGCGTATCGCCACATACCGCGGCGAGGCGCCCGTCGCTTCTGCAGTAAGCAGAGAACACAGCCTTCGCCCGCTCGCCGTCGGTGCCGGTTTTTCGCGAGATGGCATCGATGACCGCAAGTATCGTTTCGCTGGCTGCCGCGCCAGCCCTGCCACGGGGTATCACCCCAAGGCGGCGAAAGAACCGATGCACGCGCTTGTCTTCACAAAACGTCTCGGATGCCGCGGGAACGGCGCCGGAGACGAAGGCGGATACTTTCTCCTCGATCACGGGATAACTGCGCGCCAGTTCGCGAGGGGTCACTCTCCCTCTCCACAGGTTGATTGTGTGGGATTTTAGCGGCCTTTTCCCGGCCTGTCAAGGCAGGTAGGAGTAAGGCTTTCGCGATAAAACGCAAGCCCGAATGACTGTTGATTCCGCTTGCGTCATTCGCTATCCTCCACTATCAGAAAATTCGCTCCAAAGGAGCCGTTCATGCCGAAGTGCAGGGTCCTGCATGTGATTGACTCCGTAGCACACGATGCAGGGACAGAGAAGCAGCTCGAGGAGTGGATTCGGCGGATCGACCACGATCGCTTTGAGACACACCTCTGCTGTTTCGAAGATAGCGAGCGCTTGCGGCGAATCGCCGAGCATGAATGGGCGGAGACCCTGGTCCTGCCGCTCGTTCGCGTCTACACGCCCAACGGCATTCGGCAGATGTTCCGGCTGCGAAGATACATCAACGAGCAACAGATCGACATCGTCCAGACGTTCTTCATCAAGGCGAACATTGTCGGCGTGCTGGCAGCGCGGAAGTCCAGGTGCAAGGCAATTGTCGCGTGCCGACTCAACCTGGGATACTATCACACCCCGATGCACCGTAGAATCCTGAGGTACCTGGACAAACATACTGCGCGGCTTCTGGCGAACGGAGAAGCAGTCAAACAAACGGTCATCGATACGGAGCACGTGCCGGCGGAAATGATTGACATCATTTACAACCGCGTGGACACAGCAGCTTATGCGCCGGGAACAGGTGATGCGTCAGTGGCCAATAGGCTCGGCATCCCACGTGACGCAAAAGTGGTCGGCATCGTGGCAAACCTGCGCCCGGTCAAGGACCACGCCTTGTTCCTGCGCGCGGCGAGGATTGTGGCAGGACAAGTGCCTGACGCCGTCTTTGTTTTGGTCGGCCAGGGTGAGTTAGAAAAACCTCTGCAGGTGATGGCGAGCGAATTGGGAATCGCAGATAAAGTGTTCTTCGCAGGGCGGATCAGTCACGTCCAGGATTACCTCGAACGGATGGACATCGGCTGCCTGTCGTCCAGCAGTGAAGGATTCCCGAACACAATTCTGGAGTACATGGCCGCCGGTCTGCCCGTTGTCGCCACAGACGTTGGCTCCAACCGCGAGGCGATCGAGCACGGAGTGACCGGATACGTCGTGCCGCATGGTCGCCCAGATGACTTCGCCAGGCCAATCATAGAACTTCTGCGGGACAACGATAAGCTAGCCCAGATGGGCCGAAAAGCGCTTCAACACTGCCGGGCGAAGTTCGACATTGAGATCACGATCCGCGAGTTCGAGGAGTATTACGCGAGACTGGCTGGAGGCAAAATCTGATGAAGGAAATATTGAAGGCTGTTGCTAACGGCGTCTGCTGGGTCCTCACATACGTGCCTGCGGCCATCTGTGCCTTCGGCAGATGCGAACGACTATTCGCGTCGTATGCTCAATTCTACGCCAAATTCTCCGGATTGAGGGGCGAGTACCTGCGGCGAGCGTTCTACAGACACACCCTTCGCTCGTGTTCGAAAACGTGCTGCATAGCGTTCGGGACATTCTTCTCGCATCCCCAGGCGGTGGTCGAGGACGGTGTTTACATCGGTGCCTACTGCATCATTGGGGGAGCGCACATCGGTGCCAACACGCAGATCGCGTCGAACGTGTACATCCTCAGAGGCGGACACGAGCATTCCCGGGACGGTGAGGGACACATCCTCGGCTGCGACCGCGGTGCATTCGCGGACGTCACCATCGGCGCCGACTGCTGGATCGGAACGTCGGCGGTTATCATGGCTGATGTCGGCGAACGGACGACGATCGGAGCGGGCTCGCTCGTCACAAAAGCGATTCCCGCCGGAGTGGTGGCCGTAGGCACACCCGCACGCGCCATTCGATCGACATAAGGCCAACAGTGACTGACAGAAAATGACAGAACTTAATCATCTGCTCTGCGTAAGCCTCTATGAATAAGGCGCAGTTTCAACTTAGACCGTGCGGCAGTTTTGCTCCCGTGTATCGGGAACTGGTCTCGTCCGTGGTATGTGAGCCGAAGGCTCCCGTGGTGCGGCAGGGTATGCGCGAGCGGCTGGTCCGCTGTCTGTGGTTTGACCAGGACTTCGAGGAAGTTCTGCGGACGGAAGCGGGCCAAAAGTTGACCGTGCTCTCGCCGGGATGGGGGAACCTCGAATCCGGCCCTGATTTCAAGCACGCCGCGGTGAAATTCGGCCGGGGCAAGGCGGTTAAGGGCGACGTCGAAACCCACGTGTATGCCTCCGGCTGGAAGCAGCACGGCCATCATGAGGACGAGACATACAATAACGTTATCCTCCACGTGGTGATGTGGAACGACAGCGGCCTCGAGACCACAACGCTCCAGGACGGCCGCGAGACGCCCATCCTGGCCCTCGACCAATACGTTAGCCGCGGGGTGGACGAACTCGCCGAGACGCTCAATACCGAGGAATATCCGCACACGAGTACCGGAAACGCGGGCCGGTGCCAGGAGCTGCTGAGTCAAGGCGGCATCGACCCGGAATGGGTGGGACAGTTCCTCGACCACGCTGGCGATGAACGGATGCTGAAAAAGGCCAGCCGGTTCGACCAGATGCCCGAAGCCGGGGACCCCGAAGCCCTCCTCTACGTCAGCCTGATGGAGGCTGCCGGCTTCAAGAAGAACAAGAGACCAATGGGCCAGCTCGCCAGGCTGGTTCCCTTAGAAACCGCAAACAAGCTGGTGCGGGAAAACGGGGTGGTCTCGCTGCACGCAGCGATGTTCGGCATGAGCGGATTACTCCCGCAGCAGTTTGAACTGGCGGGTCCTGAGCCCGACTCTGAAACCGCGGCATACCTCTCGCACCTCCGAGACCAATGGGCGGCGGTAAAAGATTCGTTGGAAGGCCAGCCGATGGAGTACCGCGCCTGGAAACTCAGTGGGACCAGGCCGGTCAACTACCCGATGCGCCGCATCGCGGGCATATCGAGGCTGCTTGAAAAGGCGGCCCAGTTCGGCGGCGTGATCGCCCCCATTGAGCGGGAGCTTCGCCGCGTCCCCGCAGTCCCCTCACGCCGAGTCGCCCGGAGCCCCGCTGCAAAGGCTGTCATCGAGCTATTGACCGGCCTCAGCGACGATTACTGGAGCCGTCGGACGACGTTCGGCGGGAAGAAGCTCCGCTCGCAAACGAAGCTCATCGGGGCAAGCAGGGCCGCTATTATGTTCGTGGACGCCATTGTGACGATTATGCTTGCACAGGCGCGTGCCCGTGAGGACCGGGTCTTGGAAAAACGCCTGCATCGCGCTTACGCTACTCTTCCCCGGCTCCCCTCCAACAGCGTACTCCGGTTCATGAGTTCGAGAATATTCGGCGGCGAAGAACCCGCCGACGAAGTGGTTACCTCTGCCCGCCGCCAGCAGGGCCTGCTGCAACTTTTTCGCGATTACTGTGAGAAGGATTCCGAGGGGTGCCGCCGCTGCGCCTTCGCTGAGGCGCTGGAAGCAACATAGATTACTCCGCCGCCGGCAGCACGTTTTCCCAGAAGACCTTGACCGCCGTCTTTTGCCTGAGTTGCCTGACAAGTTCCTGCACGTGTTTCGCCCGCAACTGCTCCAGCAGTCTGCGCCGCACTGGTTCTTGTACTTCCTTGAAGTTTGGAATGACCGACGGCCTGATTTCCTCCAATTTGAGAATGTGAACCCCGATTTTCGTCTCGAAAGGCTCTGTCACAACGCCGGGCTTCTCGATGCTAAACACGTGCTCCGCGAAGATGCAGCCAGACATTCCCTCTTGCATGGGCTCAAGGAGTCCGCCCTTTTCAGCCCACGGGTCGTCGGAATGCCCTCTGGCGAGTGCCGCGAAGTCCGCGCCATCGAGCACTCGCTTCCGCAACGTGCTGACCTTTTTTCTCGCCGCAGCTGAGTCTTCTGTCGAGCCGACCAGCACCGTGATCACCCGAGCCACCCGGACTTCTGGGCTGGCCAGCAGGTCCTTGTTTTTCTCGTACCATTCAGCTACCGCCGCGGTGGAGACAAACAGCTTCGAGCCAAGCTTCTGGGAAAGCAGTTTCCTTATCATGAGCTGTTCCCGGGCCCGCTTGCGCTCCTGCTGCCGGTCAAGACTCATGATGCGAGCCCGCCGCTCGTAGTCCTCCGCTCCGGGCCCGGTGCGGCGCGCTTCGACCGCCTCGTCCACCTCCGCGCCTGACACCGCGATGTTCTCGCGTTGAGCCGCGGCCAGCAGAACCGCCCTGTCGACCTCGGCGGTCAGCGCCATCTTCCACTCGTCGCTGGTAGCTTTTCTGGGGTTAATGTTCGAAAGTCGCAGCCGCTGTGCGACGTCCAGCGCCGTTATCGGCTTCCCGGCCACCACCGCCGCCAGCCGGCTGGGCGCGGGGGCTTCGGCGGCAACCGCACCGCCCGCCCATAACGCTACAGCAACCCCCCATAACCTGGAGATAGGTCCCATAGTCCGGTTCCTCATCGGAGGCATATTTTAGTTCTGTTCTCAGGCGGTGTCGAGAAACAAATTGACATCGGCGCTGAAGCGATTAGAATTTATAGAAGAGCTGCATTTTTGCGAGAAGGTCTTATGATCGAGATGGAATTGTCGAAAATAGTCATCACCGAGACCAGCGAGTACCAGGTGATCTGGTTGCGGGAAAAGGGCGGGCAACGCACCTTCCCCATCCTTATCGGCATCGTCGAGGCGGCCGCCATAGACAGGAAAGTCCGCGACCTCCAGAGCCCCCGCCCGTTGACGCACGACCTGCTCACCAGCGTAATCACCAGCCTGGGCGCTAAACTCGACCGGATCGTCGTCTGCTCTCTCCAGAACAATACCTTTTACGCCAAGTTGGTGGTCCAACACAACGGAAGCACGGTGGAAGTTGATTCCCGCCCCTCCGACGCGGTCGCCATTGCGGTGCGGCTCGACGCCCCCATCTTTGTTGAAGAAGAGGTACTCCAGCACGTCTCCAGCAGAGCCAACAACGAGGATACCGAGGTCTGATTTCAGATTGAACGAGCCGCCCCCTTTGTGGGTCGGGTGGTTTTTGCCCTTTGAAGATTCGGGAGTTTATCGACCTCAGTTGGTGAGTGCTCGATTCATGAAAGGAAACCCACTGGAGGCCCCGACCGGATTCGAACCGGTGTCCACGGTTTTGCAGACCGCTGCCTGACCTCTCGGCCACGGGGCCACCTCGAGGTAATCGTAGCCCCGCGGCGCCGCTCTGTCAAGCGTGAGCACTTCAAATAGCCGAATGCGACAGCCCAGTGTTCAACCGGCCCCCGCGCCGGAGCGGCCTAATGACGGTCTTGGCGATTGACCTCGAAGATTTGCTACGGCCATGCTTGTTTTTTTAGTCCTCAATCTTCGGTCTGGTCTCGTCTCAGTTTGCGTTGAGTTCGGGGGCGTACATGGCGTAGGCGCGTGTGGGAAGTGCGCTGGGTTCTCAACTATAATATGCGTCCAGGAAGGCATCGCGCGGAATGCCTCCTTGCGTGAGGATGATGCGAAGAGTGGAGCCTTTGATCGTCCGGTGAGAAGGCATCGTGAGCGGGGTTATCGAACCATCCGGGTTCTCGCGTCGCATCTGGATGTGTTCACGGTCGCGGATGAGTTCGAAGCCCAGCCGTCCCAGGGCACGAATTACTTCTTGCTTTGGCGCGTCTCGCGGGAACTTGGGCATCACAGGACGATTTCTGCTTCAGCTACGAATGCATCGACAACGGGGTTATCTGCTTGGAGAGCTTCACGTCCGAACTCCTCCAAGTGAGCGCGGATGGCCGAGGTCACATCGGCCAGTGCCTCCTCGTAGGAATTGCCCTGTCCGACTACCACGCCCTTCATGCCGCGCGGATAGGCGATGTAGCCGTCCTCTGCGTGCTCGATAATTACCTTGACGCGGGTCGCTTTCTCTGCTGTTTCCGCCATCATCGTGACCCTCAACGAATCCTTGACCTCACTGGCAAACCTACAATCCTATTATGCTGCAACTCACAGCGGAAAATCAAGCAGGAAACCCCAATTTCATTCGTGTTTATCGACTCGGCCTGGCTCGTCACAGGCCGTGGTCAGTCTCTTTCAATCCTCAATCTTCAGCTTCATCTCGTCGGAGTTTGCCTTGAGTTCCGGGGCGTACATGGCGTAGGCGCGTGTGGGGAGTGCGCTGAACTTGCCAGGGATTTCGGCACGCAGGCGATATGACACGCTGTGCTTGCCGCGGGCGAGCTGCCGGACGAAGAAGCAGACTTTTTCGTCGCGCAGTTCCATATACGCGCCGAGTCCGCTGGCGGTGTATCCGCTGCGGACTTTGACCGGCTCGAATCCGGCGGCTTTCATGTCCTCGAAGACGATGTATTCGTAGTCGTTCTTGCTTTCTATCACAAGCTCAATCTCGACCAGGTCACCGCTCTTCAGCGTGGCGAGGTTGTCGATTTCCTTCCGCTCATACTTCTCGACCTTCTGGTCAAGCGGCTGGCCGTGTGCGCCCGCTACCTTGATTGTCTTTTCCACCTTCACGAGCTTGTAGTAGTGGCGATCGACCTTGATCTCCAGCCCGGCCTTCGTGATGAAGTCCTCGAGCGTGAAGTTGGTCAGGTAGGCATTGAAATAGAGCGGCCCCCTGCCCTTCTTGCGGAGTTCGATTTTGTGCTTGCCGGATTCAACCGCGTCGCCGAGCATCACAAGTTTGTTGTCGAACGTGAACAGATTGTCGGCGGTGATCTTCACCTCTTTTTGCTTCTTGCCGTCAACGAGGATTTGCACGGGCATGTCCGGCTTGTGCTCGCCGGTCGCCTTTAGGTAGTCGGCGAAGGCCTCGATGCAGATGGCGGTGTCACGGGTCGAGTTCCAGTAGGGCGCGTGTTTGCGGTTATTCAGCAGGTACTTGACCAGCCGCGACGCTTTCCGGGTCTTCGGTTCGACGCGCGACAGCAGCTTCAGGTAATACGCCTGTGCCTCGTATTCGCTGCCGTACCAGCACCACCACCAGTTGTTCGCCGGCAGCTTGAGGTATGCAGTCTGGTTCTCGTCGTCCTCGACGAGATATTGGTCGATGTTGCGGACGACCATCGCGAGCTTCTTCTGGAGTTTTTGTTTATGGAGCGCCATGCCGAACATCGCCTTGGCGTAAACGGCCAGATGCGTCCGGTCGCGGTAGAGGAATTCGAGCATGTCCTGGTCGGCGACATCGGCATCAACGAGCACCATATAGACGAATGCATCGCTGTTACTGGCAAAGCGTTTGCGCGGGTCGGTTTCCTTCGGCCAGTTCTTGAGTCTGCGGATTTGCTCGGCCTGATATTTTTTGAGCCACTCGATGCCGCGCTCAAGCACGCCGGGCACGATGGCAACGTCGTTTTCCCGGGCTAGCTGGAGCCCGTGGACGACCAGTGCGGTAGTGTGCGGGTAGGAATGTTCGCCCCACCCTGAGAACCAGCCCCAGCCGCCGTCGGAGAGTTGCATCGGCGTGAGTTTCTTCACGCCCTCCTTTACCATCCGCGCGACCTCTGCCTCGTCGAAGACGGGGTTACGCGGCACCCACTTCTCGCCGTCCCAGCGGCGTGTTCCAATCAGGCGTTTCCAATCGTGCGCTCGCTTGACGTCGTCGCCGATTTCCTGTGCGTTGAGGTTCGTGCGCTTCTTCCCGATGGCCTCCAGGTCGAGGCCCATGTCGAGCAGGATTTTCTGGGTGATGACGGTCGGCAGGAACCGGTTGAGCGTCTGCTCGGTGCAGCCGTAGGGGTACTCAACCGTATATGGGAGGGCGTCCACCATCGCGCCGGCCAAGGTCGGTGAGTAGCGGAGTTCGAGCCGCGACTGATTTATCCGCCGCTCCTCCGGCACGTCGATGGTGATAGTTGCGGTCTTGTCTTCCGGCCGCATCGCGCCGCTGAAGGAATCGGTCTTCAGCATGCCGTGGACATAGACGGGGAAGCGCATTTCCATTGCGTCGGATTCTTCGTCGGTCAGCGCCTTCATCCGGATGACAGCTTCGCCTTCGTTCACGACCTTGACGCGCCAATCAACGCGTTTCTCGCCATTGGGGTCGATGCTGATCTTTTGCTTGAGATTGCCCATCGGCTTCAGGTTGTCGCCGTCAAGCTCCAGTACCGCCGTGACGGTTTTTTTGCTCTTGAGGTAGTTGTGGATATTGGCGGACAGGACGACCTCGTCCTTCTCGACGAAGAACCGCGGCGCCTGCATTCGCAGGAGGAGGTTCTTGAACGTGGTGACCTCCGCCTGCGCCTGGCCGACCTTGGTGTCGTGGCCCATTCCCCAAGCCTTGACTTTCCAGCCGGTGAGGTTTTCGGGCATTGTGAGTTCGAACGACGCTTTGCCTTCTTTGTCCGTCTTGATGTCCGCTTTCCAGAACGCGGTATCGGCGAATTTCTTGCGGACCGTGGGCTCGGCAACCTTCTCGGCTGGCCTGCTTTCTCCTGCGCCGCCCTTCTTGCTCACCTCACCCCTTGGTGCGGCCTCCCTGAGGACGCTTGCGTCCATGCCCATCTTGCCCCCGCCGCCGAACACCGCCTGCGGCATGGCATTGCCTTTACTACTTAGAGAGGAACCGGCACGGGTTTGCTGGTTAGACAGAGCTTCCTCTGACTGTGCACCCTCCTCGACAACCGTCCGGCCGAAGACGCCCAAGAAGCTCATCCCCGAAACCAGGTTGTTGAAGCGCCTGCCCAGGCTCGACTCGGTTCGCGGCTGGTGCCGCCGGCGCCACTTCCAGAAGAACGCCCTGATTTCCGGGACGTTCGACCCGCCGGAGATATATTCCACGGCCTCGTCATACATTGTCAGGGCGATGGACCCGACAAACGGCTCGCCGGAGAAATCGGTCAGTTTCACCTCTACCGTTGCCTTCTCGCCCGGTTTGTATTTTTTGGCTGAGGGCACGACCTCCATCCTGAGGACGCGCTTTTCGGGTGGGACGATGACCTCGCGCGCCTCGGTGTAGAGTTTTCCGCCGCTGATGGTCACGGCCTCGACGAAGAAATTCGGCATGTCCTTTTTCGTGACGGCGATTTCCTGCATCACGCTCTTGTCGTTCATCCGGATAACTTTTGGCGGGAGATATACGCCGTTCGACGGGCGCATGAAGAGCAAGACGGTGCTGCCGATGCGGTTCGTGTTGACCCGCAGTTTGACCTTCTCGCCCGGTTTATATTCCCGCTTGTCTGTGACCAGCTCGATGTCGTTGAATCGGAAGTCAGAGCCGTCGAACCCCTCACCTGCGACGATGAAGACGTAGCCGCCTTCGATAGTTTGGCCTTTTGCGTCGGTCACGTTGTAAGAGAGGCGATATTGCCGGGCTTTGTGTGCCTTCATCTGAATGGCCGCTCGGCCTCGGTCGTTCGTGTCGAGGTCCCATTCCTGCACGACTGTCTCGACGGGCTTGTTGTCCTTATAGGTGATGCGGAGCAGCTTGAATTCGCCTTCGCCCTTCACGGGCCGGTTGTCGAGGGGCTGGGCGTTGAAGTGCGCCCGGACGACATCGCCGATGCGGTAGTGGCCGCGGTCCACCCACGCATAGACCTTGAACGGCTCGCGGGCGACCATTACACTGCCCTTCCCGACGATTGTCCGCCGCGACTGGTCAACCACCTCGGCGGTTATCTCATACTTGTGGTCGGAGTCGCCGTGCAGCTCCTTGGCGATGGCGGTGTCGATTTCTATCTTGACCGTGCCGTCGTGGCCGATCTTGACCTCGTTTTCCATCACGACCTCGGGAGGTTCGCGCCGCCAGCCCCAACTCCACCAGACGAAGTGCGGCCGCTCGCAGCCCCACTCATACCAGCCCGGATACCAGCTGTAGTCATATCCGAACCACCAGTAGCCGGGGCCGTAGAACCAGTCCCAATACGCGGTCGGATACCACTGTGCGCTGTAATCGCTGCGGAGCACCTTGTATTTGACCTTTGCCTTGGTGACGGGCGCTCCGAAGTAGTATTTTGCCGTGACCGTTGCCGTAATCTTCTCGCCGAGCATCACCGGCGCGGTCGGTGCCTCGATGTTCACCTCAAATTCGGGCTTTTTGTATTCCTCGACACGGAAGTGCGAGTTGCCCATCCTGTCATGGTCGGGCCGCCGCCAGAGCGAGATGCGATACTGCCCGAGCGCGGCGTCCTCGTCGCGCGGGAACTCGCCGTTCAAGCCGCCCCAAGCATCAGTCGTGTACCATTCTCCGAATACCTTCTGCCGCTTCGCGTCGTTGATTTGCACCCAGAACCTCTGGTTGGCAAAGTCTGAGGTATCCGATTGGTCGTATTTGGCGTGGCGCACCCAGAACTTGAACTTCACCGTGTGCTTCGGGCGATAGACTGGCCGGTCGGTGATGACGAATGTTTTGGTTTGGTTATATTCGTGGTCGTAGTAGGTGCTGTACCAGACGCCAGTGAAGCCGAGGTAGGCGAAGCGGCCGTCGGGAGTGGTCGCTACAATCATCCAGCGGTGGTTACTTGGCGCCTGGTCCGGATCGAGAATAATCTGGCCGTCCTTGTCAGTGAACTCTGCGAAGTTCGAGATGTCGATTGCATATTGCTGGTTGGCGAATACCCGCTCGACGAGGCGGAGGTGCCGCTGGCGGTAACCGAAGAACTCGACGTTCGCCTTCGGGACGGGCTTGCCCGTTGTCGCGTCGGCGACGAAAACGTATTGCTTCCCGCTCAGAGGCTTCTTCACAATGACCGTATCGTCGAGCCAGATGATGATCTTGCTCGTGTTGCCGTCCTTCATCTTCGCGGTCAGGAGATACGCTCCGGCCTTCTGGAGCGGTGTCGCCACCGTCGCCCGCTTGTCGAAGTGGCTCTTCCGCGGCTCCAGGTCGAGCTCCCATCCGGCAACTTTTTCGCCGATGTATTGTTCCTGATTATCGTGCACGAGCCGCCAGCCGATGTTGCTGATGCGGGATTTGCGCCAGTCGAGCCGGTTCGGGCAGCTCTTGATGTATGCCTTCACGTCATCGAGCAGCTTCCTGACCTTGATGGCGTGCGCCTCGAAGCTCACCTGCTCGCCGTTGCGGAAGCGGAACTCGATGGTCGCGCCCTTGCCCGCCGGCTGCGTCATGACCGGCTCGAACATCCCTAAATTGCCGATAATCTGCTGGAGCCGCTTCTTCTTGTGGTTCTTATGTCCGGGGCCATACTCTTTGATGCTCCGCTTCCAGTAATCCGCTGCCTTGGGATATTGGCGGCGGTTCTCGAAAATCTGCGCCAGGTTGTTCAGCGAGGTCTCGCCGTAGCGGGTCTTTTCGCCGTCGGCAATGTCCTGATAAATCTTGATGTAGTTGAACTCGTCCGGAAGTGTGAAACGTTTGATGCCGGTGGCGAGCTTTGCGATGGTCTCGTTCTCGCCGAGCGTGTGGAGCGCATACGTCCCGCTTTCGTCCTTGTCGTCATTCGCAGCACCGAAGTACCGGCCGCAGTAGGCCATCGTCTGGACGCCGAACTGTCCGCGGAGGAAGTTGGCGAACGTCATCTGCACGCTGTTGGTCAACCCGGGGTCAAGTTCACTCGCCTGAAGCAACAGCCACCGCCAGCGCTCGCCGTCGGTCTTGGCGGTTTCCCAGCTGGCAGGGCGCTGATGATAGACTGGCGTTCCGTCAGTGTGCACGGGGGCACCCGAGGTCCCTCGCCCATAATAGTAGTACCCGTATCCGCGCTCATAGTCCGGCAATTTCGAGAAGTCGCTGAGGTATTGGAGCCGCCAGGCCTGACTCTGGCCGCGGTATGACGTCAGCATGTTGGCGAATTTGAAGTAGAACTGGGCGAGTTCGTGGGTGTTCTTCTCGCCGTTTGCCTTTTCCATCGCGTCGGTCATGAGTTGAAGCGCGCGGACGCGGTCGCGTTCGAGTGCGTTGAAGCGCTCCCCGCCCCCGCGATGCCGACCGCGGTGAAACTCGCCGGCAATCATATAACCCCAGTGCGGGAGCCCGACGTAATTCTCTGCGGCAGCACGGAGCAGCCGCCAGTTGTCCCCGTGGACCTCGATGACACGTTCAAGGAAATCGTCGATTTCGTTGACCCGGTTCAGACTCCGGAGGCACTTAATGGCCATGTTCAGGTCGCCGCCGACCTGTTTCGGCGTAGTGTCCTCGTTCAGGGCAAGTCCGCGGTAGAACTCGTATGCGGTTTTGTAGTTGCCATCGCGATAGTTCTTCAGCGCCTTTTCGCGCAGCGTACTGCCTGCGGGGCTTGCACCTGCGAACACGCATACGACAGACACCACCAGCGCCAATGAGAGCAATGTTCTCCGCTTCATCTGCCTTCTCCGCAGGGTAACGATAGTTCGGTAGCCAACATTTTCACTTTACACTGTAATAGACGTTTGATAGTGCCAATATGTTCCAAGAAAAAGTCCCCTGCCTTTACGGCGGGGCCCACTTGCATGTTTTGTGCTTCGGCCAGTGTACAGGGCTGCCGCTTATCGGGTTGTGTTGTGGTGGAGCCAACGGGATTCGAACCCGTGACCTCGGCCTTGCAAAGGCCGCGCTCTCCCTATTGAGCTATGGCCCCGAAGCGAGCGTTGATTATGCGAAAAAACGCCGCTTACCGCAACGAAAACTTCTCATAAGACGGGGCACTGCGCGCCCGGGGCCACGGAGAAAACACGCACATCGCAGACGGCTTCCGGCGTCTCGCTCTTGATTTCCGGCTCCCCGAAGCCTAAACTCAAACCACCGGGAGCAGACCCAGACCTCGGAGGGAGGGCCGAGCGGCCGAAGGCGACGGTCTTGAAAACCGTTAGGGGTAACCACTCCCCTCGTGGGTTCGAATCCTACTCCCTCCGCCAGTTTGGTTCCGCCCACTCGTGCATCGCACGTCCATCCGGTGTTGTGAACACTACATCATCACCCTTGGTCTTTGAAACGGTTTTGTGTAGGCGAACACACCGCTACCTGGGCCCGCCTGGTCCGCCGGGCTGAGAACCCGCGAATACTCTCCCACAAGATGGCCGGCCTGAACTGGGAAACAAGAAGGAATTAGACCAGCCCTGAGCACGACACAATAGACCATATCTTTTGCTTGACTGTGGCGCTGCGATAAACTAACATTCGAACCGGTGAGAGCAGCGTATTTTGGTCGTTACGCGCCAACCGTGAGAACTTCTGGTTGACACCGCCGGGGTAGCACAGTAACATCTGGTTGAAAGTCCCTAGCTCCGTCTGGAGGCGGCAAAATGCCCAACGTGAAACAGGGTGAACTGAACGCATCCGGCAGAAAGTTCGCCATTGTGGTCAGCCGGTTCAACGAGTTCATCACGGGAAAACTGCTCGACGGCGCCCTCGACTGCCTGACGCGGCACGGGGCGGCGGATGACGACATCGACGTCTGCTGGGTGCCCGGCTCGTTCGAGATCCCCGCAGTCGCCAGGAAACTGGCCGGTGGTGGGAAACACGACGCCGTGATCTGCCTGGGGGCTGTCATTCGCGGCCAGACGCCGCATTTCAATTATATCGCCGCCGAGGTATCGAAAGGCGTCGCACAAGTGGCGCTGAAGTCTGACGTGCCCACCACGTTCGGCATCCTGACCACCGACACCATCGAGCAGGCGATCGAGCGCGCCGGCACAAAGATGGGCAACAAGGGCGCGGACGCGGCACTCTCCGCCATCGAGCTGGTGAGCCTGATGGCCAAACTGTGATCTTTGAACATGGCCCCAAGCCGCAAGCCTGCCGAACAGGAGCCGGGCGGCTCCTCACCGTCGGCCCCTGACGCTTCTCCCCATCCACCGGGTCCGGTACGCAGACGCACGCGAGCGCGGGAGTTGGCCCTGCGAGCGCTTTACTTGGTTGACGTGCGCGGTCCGACCGCACAGGCCGACGCCCAGGCCTTCCTGGGCGCTGCGACGGACGAGTCGGATGTGCTCCGCTTCGCCGAGCAACTCTTCGACGGCTGCACGGCGCACCGCGGCCGGCTCGATCGTGAGATAGCGGCGGTTGCAGAGAACTGGCAGATACGCAGGATGCCCGTGATAGACCGGAACATCCTCCGGCTCGGTACCTACGAGCTGATATATCTCGATGACATCCCGGTGAAGGTTTCAATAAACGAGGCCATAGACCTCGCCAAGCGCTACAGCACCGCCGAGTCTGGCGCTTTTGTCAACGGAGTGCTCGACAAAATCAGGACGATAGTCGAACCAGAGCGACCGTAAACTGCGAGGGCTTCGGGCTGGGTCAACCCTTGAGATACTTGCTGATGAAGGTGACCGCGTCGCCGACGCTCTTGACCTCCAGAGCCTCATCCTCCTCCATCTCGATGTCGAACTCCGCCTCGAACCCGGCGACGAGCTCGATGCTGTGGATGGACTCGGCGTGAAGGTCGTCGACGAACCTGGCCTGTTTCGAGATTTGCTCCGGGGGTATCCCGAGCACCTCGCTGACGACTTTCTTTACTCTTGCTTCAACGCCTGCCTCAATGTTGCCCATGCTTTGCTCCGCTACAGGTTGTTACCGCTTGAACGCGTTCTTGATTGCCTGATGAAGTTCGCCCTTCAGCATCCCGTGGAGATGTGTGATTAGCTTCTCGTCCGCCTTCGTCAGTTCCCTGTCCCGGCGGGCCATCGAGGCCCGGGCAGTCTGGAGCATGGCCTTGAAGCCCATCCCCTTGGTGGGCCGGTCGTTCAAAACCCAGCAAAAGGAGGGGACATACTTTGGCATCAACTGGCCGCTGAAGACCAGGTTGCTCATCATGCCTATCACGCTGCCGGTGTTGAGGATGATGCCGATGCTGGTCTTGGTGTGGTCGCCAATCATCGAGCCGAGGAACTGTCTGCCGGTGTCGCGGAGCCTGCCCTTGTAGTACACGCTGATAGGGGTGTAGTCGTTCTTGAGGTCGCTGTTCGTGGTGAGAGCGCCCAGGTTGACCCACTCGCAGACGTAGCTGTGGCCCAGGAATCCGTCGTGATACTTGTTGACGTATCCCTGCATGATGGAACGTTCGACTTCTCCGCCGACGCGGCAGACCGGGCCGAGCGAGCAAGCCTCACGGATTTTACCACCCATCAGCCTGCACTGCGGCCCGATGTAGCTCGGGCCTGCGACACGGGTGTGCGGGAGGACAATGGCATCCTCCTCGATGATGACCGGGCCGCCGGTCACGTCGATGACGACCAAGGGATCGATCCGGGCAGTCGGCGCAATGTACACGTTACTCTCGTCGCCCAGGACGCAGCTCAGCGGGTGCATTTCAGCGTGAGCGCCCGGCTCCGTGTAGAGTCGCCTGAAGTCGCTTTCGATCATTGTCGCGTTGTGATAAATCAGCAGCCAGGGATACTCGATCAGGGTTGCGGCACCTTCCCTCGCCGTGAGTCTCGGTTCGAGCGCCGAGATGGTGGCCTCGAAAGACCCGGCGTTGGCCGCGGCTAATGTCGAGGCGGTAACGTTTGCGGCAACCAGCGTGCCGTCTTTATTCAGCGCCTCGTCCGGCCCCAGTGCCTTCAGGTCGAACTTGCCGTCAACCAGCAAGCGGCCGTTGACCAGCAGCACGTCGCCCTGCAGTTCGCCCGGCTTATTGACTGGGGCGTCGGTCCTTTCCGCATACGGCTCGGCCAGCCAGTGGCGAACAAAATATGCGGTGGAGTCTGCCGCTGCTGCGTACCTAATTTTCTCTGCCAGCGGCGTCGCACCGCACCGCAACTCGAACACCGGCCGCATGTAAGTGAGCGGATAGAGGTTGTCGTATTTGTCGTCCTCGAAGATGACTAATTTCATAAGCAATTCCCGCTTGCTGTGGGGTTTTCGGCTCCGGCAAGTCGAGATGTTACACATGCTGGCATCGCAGGTCAAGCGCTGGGGGCAGCGAATGGCGTCAGGGGTGTAACCGTGGGTCGGGCGGCTCGTCGGACAGCCGACGGAACGCAGAGGTGCGCCAGGCAAGAATTGCGCGGCTGTTCCACTGATATTGTCTGAGAAAATCCGCCAGGTGAACTTTCCGCCCGCCACTCCCCGGGTCGGCAATAAACAGTTCGTCGTGCTCCATCTTGAGGAGGGTTACGGCGTGTCTCTGGCCGCCCTTCTGCACAAGGAGAACCGCAGGCCGGTTGATTTCGTAGAGGCGGTCGAACGTGGTTGACAGGAGCCTGAGGGTGAGAGGCGTGTATCTGCCGAATAACCGTATTGCGGCGGTCAGCCGTGGGAGCTCGGTACCGCGAAAAGACGTGCGCGCGGCATAGGCTAACTCGCCCTCTTTGATCATAATCCCCCATGCCCGTAGGAGAGAAACCGCGGCGGCCGGCCCGCAGGTGAACGATGTCGATTGCCGCATCGTTTTTCGCTCCCACTGCCCGGCCAGCCGTGAAATCTCTGGCCCCTTTATTGCGAGATACGCCACATCGCAGAAAACGTAATAACTGAGGACTACTGAAAAGACGGCGAGCAATACGCGCTGGCGTGACCTTCTAATCGGCATGGTGAACCCCGCCGCCAGCAGCAGGAAACCGGCAGGCGTAATCAGCCCTGTCAGGATAAGATAGGGGGACTCGATGTAAAACCGATGCGGAAAGGTGGACGTTAGAATACGGTAGCACAGGCAGGTCGCCCCAATGATGGTTCCCGCGTATCTTGCCCACCTGTACCGCTTGCAAAGCTGATATCCGATGAGGAGAACCGCGGCGCTCTCGAGCGCTACCACCGCGAATTCTGCCCAGAAGACCCAGTAAGGATGCAAACTGGACTCCCCAGAAGGGACGGATTATGCCGCAATTACCTGGATACAGTATCGGCACCTGGCCGTTTGATTTTAGCGAGACTGCATTGGTTGCCTGCGCTGCTCACGCCGGCGCGGCCGGTACGCGGCTACGGCGGTTCCGTTGGTCAAAATTATGCGTCCAAGGCTGTCGCGGCCGAGTATCTCGGTGTAGTCCCCAGCGGCCTCGCCCGGGACCTCTCTGGTCTTCCTGCCGTCCCAGTGGAACAGCCCGCGCCCATTCAGGCCGATCCATAGTCCACCGTCTCCGTCAGGAAGCACCGACGTCTGTGCTTCCTCCGCTCCACCGGGCCACCCCTTTATCATTGTCATGCCTTCTGCCGAGAGGAGGAAAGCCGCCGTTTCCAGCTCCTTGCCGGTGTTCGTGTCAGTCACGTTTTTTGCTTCCACCAGCCACCATGGCTTTCGGGGGCGTCGGCGGCGATGGGGCGTGCGTATCCTTGCCGACTCGCAGACGTAGCCGCTCCCCGGCAGTCGTTGTTGCCCGTGCGCCGATTGCCGCAGCGCTGTCAGAACCATCTTTATCCGGGAGCGGACCTCCGGCTCCTTGCTGTTGGTCAGGTGTTTTTTAAGTTCGAGCTCGATCCTGCGGCCCAGGAGCCTCAGCGCCTCAGTTGCGTTCTGGCGGACCCCCCATTTGTCGTGGTCAAGCAGCCTCACCAGCCGGGCCACTTCCGCGGCGGGGTGAACTTTTTTCGTACTGAACCGGACAAGCCGCCCTCCCGCAGTATTGACCAGCACCACGTCCCCGCCGAGCGGGCAGACCGCCTCCAGCCTGTTGTCAGCAAGCCCCTGCGCTGCTCCATAGTGGGTCCAGTCGGCCCCGTCGAACATCCAGAAGCCATTGGTGCCACAGAGGCTCTTCGCTGTCCACCGCGCCCAAAAGTACAGCCTGGCTTTCGTGTCTTCTGCCACGTATAGGGTGCTCATAGGCAGCGACACTTCGAGGCTGTTGGGGTCGGCAAGCGTCTTGTGGGACCATCGTTCTCCGTCGAGCCACCGGACGCCGCGGGAATCTCCGAACCAGAGCCGGCCTGCGCTGTCTTCGTAGGCTGCTGTATGTACCCGGCGTGCCCCGCCGACTTGGTCTATGGTATCGAAGCAGACTGCGTCGGCTGGCTTGGTCTTTGCCACCGTGTTCCCTTTCAGGCTGTAGAGCGCCGCACCACGAGGGCCGACACACCACAACCGCCCGCACCGATCAAACAGTATTGGCCGGAACCCGGCCGCGACAACGCCCGTTTCTGATAGCGACAAGGTGCTGACCGGTTCGCCGCGACGGAGATAGAAGCACCTGCCATCGCGCCCCACGAAGGCGTTAGAGATTTCGTCGCCGAAAAAGTGCCACCTCACCTCGCTGGGAGCAAGCCCGTCCTCATGCGCTCCGGAGCATAACAACGGATACTGACAAGTGAGAGCGACTAGCACAAAATATCTGAGCATTTTCCCCTTCATACCAGTATTTTAGGCAGCCGGCGGCGGGGTGTAAATACATTTCCGAGGCAAAGGGTTGAACAAAGAACACAAACAGGTAAAATAGCAGCCATCGGAAAATATAAGCCTGTTCCCGCCATAGGCCGGCCTTTGGTCCGCCTTTGGCGGAAGTGAACTTCAACAATGAAATCAGCATACGACATACTTGAAAACCGCGGCCGGATAGAGAATGTCACCGACGCCGCCGCGGTGCGCAACCTCCTCGCAAAGCCGCCGGTG
>JAUWIN010000103.1 GCA_030605345.1 Candidatus Brocadiia bacterium | reverse complement strand
CGGCGGACTGTCTGCCCGGCGGCGCCGGGGCCGACGACCATTTTGTGCATCTGCGTTACCTCTCAGGGGTGCCTGTGGCGGAAGACGCAACAAGCCGGATGGGTTTTATCTCGTATGGCGCGAAGTCGAGGGCAATGAGTCCGTTACTGCCCGGGGCGAGGTCCGCAACGTGTTCCTCGCGAAAATCCGTTTCGTCAGCAGAGCGAACGGGGAAGCCTGTGCGAAGTGTCCCTCGAACGCTTCTGCCGGTGGGGTTGTAGATCCGCACAATCGTCGCATCCGAATAGTCGGCCCGCTTCCAGGCGCAATGAACCAAGTCGGCCGGCTCGACCGCCAGGTACGACTGTTCCCCGGGCAGTTCGCCCGCGTGTGTATCTGCCGGCCGGGACACCATCGGGGTATTGAACTCCACCGAAGCCCTCGGCACCGCAGCGGCTCTCCAATCGCCCTGATACGGATACAAGCGGTAGCGGTAAGTGTTTTCGCCCTCTTCCAGCGCGGTGTCGCCGGAGAGGTCCCAGTTACAAGGCGGGTCGGACTGTTCATCCTCAATTCTGCCCGGCATACGGATTGACCGGAAAAGGGTCTGCCACAGGCAATCGCCGCGGACCTGCTGCGAGCACGGGCCGTCGTGGAGTAAGGCGGCGCCAGCGTCGTCGTCGGAAAGCCCCAGCCACGTGTTCATCGGCTGGATGGTGTCGGACTGTTCCCACGGCTGCACGGCGAACGGGATGTCACGCCAGACATCGGCGTTGCTGAACGTAGATGGGAAGGCGACGCGGATCCGCCTGCCGCCTTCGTCCGCTGGCCGCCAATCGACGTGCGTTTCGAAGTCAATCCACCGAGCTCCGGCCTCGAGCACAACCCGCTGGTTGAACTTGCCCCAATCCATCTCGAACGTGGTCTCGACAACCGCCCGGGCCGGGCCGGCTTCCGCCAACCTGGTCTTCCGGCGGGCTTGTGAAGAACGGCACAATAGCTTCGCCGAATCCATGAAGTCCACAGGCCGAATTTGCGCTATGCAGCCTTCGTCCTCCCAGATGAACACCTCGTTCACGCCGGCGGACTCATCGGCGGCAAAGAGACATCGGCCGGAGGATTTCTCTACAATCTTCTGAACCACACCCTGGCTCAATTCCACTCGGACGTGCTCGTTCTCCAACAGTTCTTCGCTCGCTGTCAGCCCGGATTCTGACTCGGTGGTTTCGGCCGGCTGCACGTAATACGTCCGCCAGCCCATCGGCGGCGCCGCCTCTACGGCGAACGCCACTCCGGTGGCCTTGCCTTTTTCGTCGGGGGGGACCTGTGCCGGCGCCGGCGGGCCAGCACCATCGACCACGCGAAGAGCAGAAGTGGGGCGCGGAAGAGCCGCAGCCACCACGCCTGAGCGCGACCAAGCGAGCGGGTTGAACACCACCACCGGCTGGCCCGGCTGGGCGTCGGTCGCGGCTCGGTCTGCCACATAGGCCAGGGTGTCGTCCAGCACACTTCGCGCCGCAGCGAGCGATTCGACGTAGCGCTCTATTACCTCATCGAACAAACCGGGCGCCATCACGGTCAGTTGCGGATCGTGGTGATGGTTGATCAGCAGGAGATACCACGCTTCGCGCAGCCGGTCGGCCGCATCGTCCATGCCCTCCAGAGCTGCCCCGGTCGAGAGTGCTTCGGTGGCTACCAGGAGGCATTGTGTCTCACGGCTTAGTTGCCGGCCGCGCACGCGGGACTCGTAGCATCCTGTCCAGAATCCGATGCGCGACTCCGTCCGGATTGTCGGCAGGTCGGGAGCGCGCTCGATGGCGGGGAAGAACTGTTCGCTGGTGGCGATGATGAACTTACATTCGCCCGGTGGCCTCGTCATCAGCGGGCGCCCCAGGCTGTCGGTGACGCCCTCGTATTTAGCGGCTGCCTCCGGGTCGTTGAGTTCTGTTAGACGCTCAGGGAGATTCTTGGGAGCTGGGGAGAAATCGCCGCCTTCGAAGTTGACCACGCTCTGGTGCGACCGGAGCTTCTCAGTGAACATCTGTGGGCCGCGCGGCTCGGTGCCATAGTTCGAGCGGTGGACCAGCACCTTCGAGCCGTCCAAGCCTTCCAGCCAGAACTCCGGGTGTTTCCACGTCTCGGTGTCGGAAAACGGCAACTCGGTCGGCACGATCTTGGCGCCCAGATGGTGGCTGTATTCTCCCAGAACCATGTATTTCCGGCCCGCCTTCGCCAGAATCTGCGGCAGCTGGAAATTGAAGCCATAGTTGTCGATACTCCAGAACGTATTTGGCCGGATAGTCATGCCGAGCAGCGAGGAAATCAACTGCTCGCCATCGGTCATCTGCCGGATCATAGACTCACCCAATGGCATTGTTAGCTCCCCGCCCGTGATGATCCCTTTGACCTCGATGGCACCTTCGATGACGCGCTGGCGGACCTCTTCGCGAACTTCTGGGTGGCGTTCAATTAACGGGCGGATAACACATTCCTCGTCCAGGTTGAAGCACTGCTCCCGCCGCTCGCGGAGCAGTTGTATCCGCTCGATGAGCTGCGGCAGTTCCGTCCGCAAATAACCCTCGTAGGTGTCGCGCCACTCTGGGTCGAAGTGCGAGTGGCTGACAATATATGTCAGCGGCTTCGTCGGCGCGACCGGAACGTGGACAATGTTCAGACCGAGCTCGGGCGTGAACTCGTGCGAAAAGCGCTCAACCCCATGCACATCGTAGCTGAGGGTGTACTTCTCGCCTGGTTCCAGAGGGCCGAACCAGAAGCAGTTGGCGTGCGCCTCGATTGGAGGGGCGTCTGTGCCCTGCAATTCCGGCAGCCCCAGCAGTGTCGCCGTGATCGCCTCGCCCGGGGTGTATCGGCCGTCGCCATCGTTGTCCCGATAGAAGAACCCGGCGGCGACGGCGCACTTCGGACGCGGGACGTCGCCTTCGCCGGGCCATCCGAGGGCGCGGAGGATATCCCGCCTGGCGCCGATGGAGACCGCCACTTCCTCGCCCGCTATGCCCCTCTGGGCGAGCAGCTGCTCCCACGCGGCATCTATCGCCGCGCCGGTCTCAGCATTGAAAATCTCCGCGCCACTTGCGCTGGTCTCGTTTTTCACCATTGATATATCTCCTGACAAATACGGAGCAGTCTTAGAGTTCCTTCAGGCGATTGACGTAATAGCAGTAGTTCCCCCACGAGATTTCCGGCGGCGCCTCGTCGTCAAGCGTGGGGACGTAGCCGCCGCGCTCGATTGCCGGGATTACCTTTGTCTCGATCTCCCGGTCGATGGCCTCCTTGCCCTGTGCGACCGAGCGGATGCCGATGTTGCCGACGAACCGCATGTCGCGGCCATACTCCTTCGCAAGTTCGTTCACATTCATCCCGGCGAAATCCTCGCAGGGCCAGGTAGCGTTGAAACCTGCCTCGATGAAGAGCGGCAGGAGAGGACGGAGGTCACCGCTCGACCACATCACGATGTATCGCACACCGCCCCGCTTCAGCGCTTCTATCACCTGCGGCTGGTGCGGCGACCAGAACTCGCGGTACATCGCCGGCGAGATGTGCGTCGAGTGACGGAACGCCAGGTCCTCCGCAATGCAGCAGTAATCGATCTTAACGTGGGCGACTACTTTCTCGATGATTTTCACAGACATCTCTGCCCGATGATCAAACATCTCGTGGAGCAGGTCCGGCTGGTCGTAGAAAGCCATCATGAAGTTCTCCAGCCCCATCCCGTACAGCCCCAGCCGGAAAAAGAACGGGTGAATGACCAGGCCGACCGGCCGGTCGGCGCTGTTATATCTGCCCCACATCTCCGGACCCCAGTCGTCAGGGAACCGACCGGGCGAGTCGGCATCTAACCGCTCGCGATAGCGCAGCCAGTCGTCGCGGCACTTGACCGGATGTTCGAGAAAGCCCTCGTAGGTGTAATGAGACTGGTCTTTCGGTCGCTTGACCTTGCAGCCGTAGAAGTTGATTGCGATCACGTAGTCGTCGTTTTCCTCGAGTACACGCTCTTCATAGTGCGGAACAGGGAAAAAGTCGATGGGTAATGCTTCGGGTGATTTCATGCCGAGCGCATCGGCGGGGGAGGTCTTCGCCGGCAGGCCTTCTTTATGCCACCGCTCAACGGTCAGTTGGTCGTAGGCCTCGACCTCCATCAAAGGGAGGCCGTCCGCCGCCTCGAAGTCCATCATCCTGCGAAAGCGTTCCCTAGCGTTCATGGGCTCTCCGTCTATCGCAACGGCCGGTCATCATAGCAGACAAGTGCTTCCTTTCCAAGAGCCAACAAACTGTGCTCGAGACGTCCCTACATGCTTACCGCGGCGCTCGCGAAGGGCCACAGCGGTGTTATTCATTTGAAACCGACGGCGTAAACGTTATAGAATAACACCGGAGGAGATATGGCGAAAAACAGTGAATCTCAGCAACAACCGTTCGATGTTGTGCTCGACAGCATCGCGGACGGTGTCTTCACTGTTGATAAGGACTGGCACATCACGTCATTCAACCGCGCCGCCGAGGAGATAACGGGCGTGCCCCGCGACGAAGCCATCGGCCGCCTGTGCAGCGAGGTCCTTCACGCGAATATATGCGAGTCGGCGTGCGCACTCCGCCAGACCATGGACACGGGCAAACCCGTAATCAACAAATCCATCTACATCGTGGCAACGGACGGCCGCCGCCTCCCCGTAAGCATCAGCACAGCGCTTCTGAAGAAAGAAGATGGCGAGGTCATCGGCGGCGTCGAGACCTTTCGCGACCTGTCAGTGGTGGAGGAACTTCGCAAGCAATTGAAGGCCCGCCATTCCTGCGAAGACATGATCAGCCGTAACCACGAGATGCAGCGCATGTTCGGCATCCTGCCCGACATCGCACAGAGCGAAAGCACCGTCCTGATTGAAGGCCCGAGCGGCTCCGGCAAGGAACTGCTCGCCCGCGCCATCCATAACCTGAGCCCCCGCGCGCAGAAGCCGCTCGTGGTCGTCAACATGGGCGCATTGCCTGATACGCTGCTGGAATCAGAGCTGTTCGGATACAAAGCCGGTGCTTTCACCGATGCGAAAAAGGACAAATCGGGTCGGATTGCAATAGCCGAGGGCGGGACCATATTCCTCGATGAGATCGGCGACATGTCCCCGGCCTCACAAGTGAAACTCCTCCGTGTGCTGCAGGAGCACGAGTATGAGCCGCTCGGAGCAACAAAGCCGGTCAGGGCCGACGTCCGCGTAGTAGCGGCCACCAACAGGAACGTGGATGAACTGGTCGCAGACGGAAACTTCCGCGAGGACTTGTACTACCGGCTGAACGTGCTCCGCCTCACGTTACCACCGCTGGCGAATCGCAAGGAAGACATCCCGCTCCTCATCGAGCACTTCATGGGCCGCCTGGAGACCATCCGCAACAAGGGGGTCACCGGCATAAGCGACGAAGCGGTCGCCGCGCTTATGCGGTATGATTGGCCGGGGAACATCCGCGAACTTGAGAACGCGCTTGAACATGCATACGTGCTCTGCGGCGGCGGCGAGATACGGCCCGAACACCTCCCCGGCCACCTGCATCCCCGCCCGGACGAGAGGGCCACGCTGCCCGGAACCCTGCGAGAGATGGAAAGGGAGTTTATCACGAACGCACTGATTCGGAACAACGGGCGCCGGGTCGTCACGGCCGAGGAACTGGGAATAGACAAGGGCACCCTGTGGCGGAAGATGAAGCGCTTGGGGATTGATGTGCCGCGTGCCAAAGGGGAGGGCGCATAACGCGCTATCGTCCGGCCGTTCAGGGGCGCATAACGCGCCACAGTAGCGTTGAGCAGAAATCCGACGAGATAATTTTGCCCGCATAACACCTGTAGATGTAGGAGCTTGTGAGCCAAGCCGCGATTTGGCGGCAGGGTTGGCACGGGTTTTGCTGTGAGAACATTGAAATGAATGGTGAACCGACGAAACTTGCGATTTCGGCACATCTCGGGCGGGTTGCTCCGCTCTTTGATGCTTCGCAGCAGGTGGAATTGTTCGACTTGGACCAGGGGACTGCGACGCCCACTGGCACGGTCACAATGCCTGGTCCGACGCCCCAGCAGCGCGCCGCAGCACTGCATGAGCAGGGCGTCAGCACACTCATCTGCGGGGCCATAAGCGGATACGTTCACCAAGTACTGGCGGCAGCCGGCATCCAGGTCATACCCTGGATTTGCGGCCCGGTCGGCGCGGTTCTCAACGCGTATCTGACCAACACGCTCGCCGGGCCTGCTTGGATGGCGCCCGGGCGCGGACGCGGCGGTTTCGGCAGGGGGCTCCGGCGACGCCGCGGCAGACCCTGGGGCTCTGGCTTCGGCTGGCCCTATGGGCCGATGTCGTAGTCTTTTGATGACGGGCAAGATGCCCGCAGAAAGGAGACAAAAATGCCACGCGGAGACGGAACAGGGCCAGGAGGGATGGGCCCAATGACAGGAAGAGGCGCAGGCTATTGCGCCGGGTACCCGATGCCGGGGTACATGAACCCCTACGGCGGCCGGTTCGGATTTGGCGGAGCCGGATTCGGTCGCGGATTCGGTCGCGGATTTGGCCGTGGATTCGGTCGTGGCTTTGGTCGAGGCTTTGGTCGGGGCCGCGGTTGGATGGGGGCGGCCTACGGCGCGCCCGCGATGGGGCCAGGCTATGCCGCGCCAGCGATGGGCGGATACGGTGTCCCATACGGAGGCGGATACGCCGCGCCATACGCCGGAGGTTATTCTGGATACGGAGCGCCTTACGCCGCTCCCTATGGATCTTGGTAAAGTGTTAGTGGTAGAATTGCTCTGTTCGCCGGACCACAGGGCGTCCCTGAAGTCCGAGGATTGCAATTGTTTGACACCGGGAGTGTAAAAAAGCCCGGGGAAAGGAGGTAAACATGCCAGGTGGCGACAGAACAGGGCCCGGAGGGATGGGCCCAATGACAGGAAGAGGCGCAGGCTATTGCGCCGG
>JAUWIN010000064.1 GCA_030605345.1 Candidatus Brocadiia bacterium | reverse complement strand
GTTCCAGCGGCCGGGCAGCAAAGCATTCTTGGCCGGTTCGTAGAACCCCGCCCTGCCCCAGCCATAGCGCTTCAGAAACGCCAGCGGGGCTTTTGTTCCGCTTCGGGAAGACGAACTTCCGAGCCACGTTCGCCCTTCGCCGTCAACGAACACCGCGCCAATCGGCTTATGCAGGCGCAGGGCCGAAAGGGACGACGCTTGCCACCGGCCGTCGCGATACCAGAACAGCCCATCGCCCAGAATCAGCAGCGTGCCGTCGGGGGCCTGAGCAAACGAGAGCGCATCCTTCAGCGGGCATCCGTGCTCCGGCCCCAGGACCTTCCAGCCGCGGAAGTCGGCGGGGATTTTGTGCACGCCGGTGAACGCACTGAGCGCCCCCGTCAATTCGCAGCGGGCGTTTTTTCGGACCTGACCATCTTTCGACCACAGGCGGGCGCGGATGTCCCGCGGGACCGCGGCGGTATGGAACACATCCAGCAGAGCGAATGCGGCCTCTCTCACCAGCGCCGGGTCTTCGGCGACGGCGGCAAGGGGTGCAAACGCCCTGGCTGCGCCGCGCCCGTCGCCCAGCCCAATCCGCAGGTGGAGGTGGTCTGCGAGCTGCGCGGCGAGCTCCTCTCGGGCCTGCTCGACAGACGTGGCGGGCTGCTCGGCCGCACCCGCGAAAAACGCAACCGACATACACAGTTCAATCAGCACCAGAGTCCCTCAGGAAGCAACGTGGCGGCTCTCACAATGTCACGGGCGGTTCACACTTCGCCCGCTATTCGCATTTCCTCATTGAAACTCGATGTCCTTGAGGTGCAGTTCCAGCGCCCCGGAACCACTCCAGGTATCGATTCTGGGTGAGAAGGCGATTGAGCAGCTCCTGCCCCCGCCGAGAATCTTATCGTATAGTTCCTCGCCCATCCCGAATCCAACTGCGCGCAGGCTGAGGTCGTCGTCTGCAACATAGAACGATATGTGCTGCCCCTTCATCCCCATCAGTTTCGGCCTGCCGGCGATTTTGTGACCGCGTGCGACGAACAGCGGCCGGCGATTCCCCTCCCCGTGCGGAGCCAGCAGCTCCAACTCGCTGATTAGCCGTTCCGACAGCTCTGCCAGCTCGACCTCCGCATCGGCTTCGAGCGAAGGCTGGAACAGTTCGGGCGGCATTTCGCTCGCCGACCGTTCCAAGTGCTGGCGCAATTCCGGAATGTGCTGCACCGCAATCTGGAAGCCAGCAGCACCCGCGTGACCGCCAAAACTAATCATCCGGTGCCGGAGACCACGAAGAGCGTTGAACAGATGGAACCCCGGCACAGACCGGGCCGAGCCCTTGCCGACCGAGCCCTTTATCGCAATCAACGCTGTGGGCCGGGCGAATTCATCGACAAGCCGCGATGCCACAATACCAATCACGCCCGGGTGCCAGCTGTCGTGCGCCAGCACAATCGATTTCGAGGACTCGAACCCGGTCTGGTGGAGCAGTGTTTCGCGGGCGTGCTGGGTGATGTCGTTCTGGAGTTTTCGCCGGTCCCTGTTGTGGCGTTCGAGTGTGGTGGCAATCTCCTTCGCTCTCGCCTCGTCCTCGGTCGTCATCAGCTCCACGGCGAGCGTCCCATCGGCCATTCTCCCGGCCGCGTTCAACCTCGGCGCCAGCCCGAACGCTACGTCGCGCGTCTTGAGCGGTTTCGTCCCAACACGCGCCGAATCCATCAGCGCGGCGAGGCCCGGGCCCGGCGCCGCCAGCAGCGCCCTCAGCCCGTGCCGCACAAAAACACGGTTCTCGCACGTCAGCGGGACAACGTCCGCCACTGTGCCCAGCGCTACCAGGCCGAGCGAACCGAGCAGGAACTTGCGGAACTTCTCAGACGTTTTCCGCCCCGGCGAAAAGCGCTCCGCCACCGCCCAGGCCAGCTTGAACGCTACTCCGACGCCTGACAAGTCGCGAAAGGGATAGAGGCTGCCGGTCAACTTCGGGTCGATGACGGCGCAGGCGCCGGCGACCTCGCCGCCCGGCTCGTGGTGGTCGGTGACGATAAGGTCGATGCCCTCGGCACGGGCGTATTCGGCTTCGGCGACGGCGCGGACGCCGCAATCGACAGTAATGACCAGCTTGACGCCGCGCCGCTTGAACTCCTCCATCGCACCGATGTTGAGCCCGTAGCCCTCGTCGATACGATGCGGCACGTAATACTCGACATCCATTTCGGCCAGGCGGAGGAACCTGACCAGCAGGGCTGTGGCGGCGGCGCCGTCAACGTCGTAGTCGCCATAAACCATGACCTTCTCGTTATTGCGCTTCGCCTCGAAAATCCGTTCGACCCCCGCTTCCATTCCATGCAGAAGCGCCGGGTCGGCAAGGTCACTGAGCTGTGGGTTGAGGAAGGCTCGGGCGGCCTCTGGCTGGCGCACGCCGCGGTTGATGAGCACCTGCGCTGTGATGGGAGAAACCCCCAGCCGCTCTGAGAGCGCCTTGCGGAGCGCGGGGTCCGGTGTGGGGAGCAGCCATCGTGCAGACATCAAAAGCAAGTCCAGGTCAGTTGCCGGGTTGGCATGACACCTCTCGTCAGAGCAATATATGATTTTGCGCCAGCGGTTGCAAGGAGCGTGCGCGAACGGCTGGCGGGCGAGAACGACTGCGCCGAGCCGTTCAACACCAACTTCGAGGAGAAGTTACTCAGGCGGAGATTCCGCCTTGCGCCTGGCCCAGCCCACAGGTATAGTCAAGCGGTGAAAGGAGCTCAAGCAGGGGCAGGGCGGTGCCGGGTCGGCCGAGATCAGGCGCCAGGTCATTGGCGCCCGGTCTGTCCAGGCTGCGCGGTTCCGGCGGTCGAAAATCGACGTGAACGCGCGGATGAGCTCGCGCCAGATCAAGAAACACTGCGCGCTGACGCCCGGTGCCGAGCGGCTGCTGGCGTCACAGATGGAGAGCGAAAACCTCTCCGCACGTGCTTACACCCGTGTCCTCAAAGTCGCCCGCACCATCGCCGACCTGGCCGAATCGGATGGCATCAAGACCGAACACATCGCCGAAGCCATTCAGTATAGACCGTTGGACCGTGACCTATGGGCGTAGAGAACGGGATGGCCGATTTGCACGAGCGGACTGGCTCGGTATAATGGGGTCGTCGACGCAATGTGGAAGGAGATTGCCTTGAACCGTGACGAGTTGCTGCGCCGGACCAGGCTTCTTCTCCACGGCGCGTTTCGACAACGGCTGCGGGGAGTGGTCCTGTACGGTGCCGAGGCACGCGGACGAGACGACCGCGCTCGCGCTTTTGAGCGATGTCGCTACGCGTGTGTCGGACCTGAGCCAACTCAAGAAGGGCAGTATCATCCCGTTGCACGCGATCCTGTGCAGCAATTGGAACAGTCTCCGAGAGAACATGCGGTACCTGTTGGCCAGACGGCCGCAGTATGCGCTACAGGCCGCCGGGATCAGGGTAAACCGGTTCAATCTTGCTGCAGCATCACTTTTCATCGGGGGCACTGGCCAACTGAGCGACACGGCCCTGAACAAGATGAAGGCATTCATCAGCGAAGCAGGGAAACTTGACTGGAATGCCTTCGTCAAGTGGAGCAAAGGAAAGGATCTATTCAGGTTGCTGCATAAACGTGGCGAGATGCACTTTCAGACCCTCAGTCGCACTCGCCCGGGCATTACCAGGGCCTTCCGGTTCCTGAAGAAATGGCAACGGGCCGGCAAGTGGGCGAGCCATGTGGCCGCAGGGCTGGCCGCGGTGCAAACCGCTCAGGCCATGCGGAGGGGCGAGACGGGGAGAGCTGTTCAAGGCTTCTCCTCAATTGCGGGAACAGTCCTTTGGACTGCCGCCAAACGTGGCGTAACAAAGATTGGACCGGGACCTATTGGCTTAGCACTACTCGCCGGCGAGGCCGCGAAATTCGGAGTCGAGACGTACACGGATTACATAAAGGAAAGGGGTCTCAAGGAGGATGCGGTTGGTGCTTTCGCGGGTGTTACTAACATACTCAGGCGCTACGAACAGCTTTATGACATGAATCTCTTGCCAGACAGTCAGGGGTCGCCATGAACAGACGGAAGGTGCTCTCCGCATTGCAGGCTTTCTTTCGGATGGATAGGCGCGCTTTCTGGGTGCTATTCGTCGTCTACCTGGCCCTTACGGGGATGGGAGTTGCTTACTTCTTACCTCAGCATCTCAAGTTGGCTGTTGTGCTCACTTGCGTTCCTGTCGACATAATGATGGTGGCTATCTTTGTGCGCGATTATCGGGTGATTCGCAGAATGCCGAAGGCCTCCGGCGACCAAGCCAAGATTCGACGGACGATTGCAGAAGACGCGTTTTTCGGCGTGTGCGTCGCAATACACAACATCTACCTGATAATGTGTGCTTTCAGCTGACGGACGCGAGCGGGAACGTCACGGCGTACTACGAGTACAACGCGTGGGGCCAAGAGCTCCGGGACGACGTCCTGGTGCCCACCGGCGCCACCAACCGCCTCCGCTACCAGACCAACTGGACTGAGCTCAAGGACTGCGGCGGGTTATTCAAGATCAACTTCGAGGAGAAGTTACTCAACCGGAAATTCGTCTTGCGCCTTGCCGAGTCCATAGATACAGTCAAGCGGTGAAGGAAGCAGTAGAATCGGTACTGACGACACAGTTCGTTGCGCTGGCAGAAGGGTGAAGATGAAGTTGAATCGAGTTATGGTGCATGCCGACTGGCCGTTCGACGCCAAGGAAGCGAAGCGGAACATGTACCTGGAGACCGGATGCGGAAGTAAACTGGTCCCTTGAGACCCCTAACGCCCGTTTTTGCTGGGCCGTCTACTTTGGGCTGGCCTGGGAAGGATGTCACAATGCGACGAATGTGGGCCCTGTGTTTGACCTTTGCGCTTCTGGGTTTGGGGCCGTCCTTTCGCCGGTCATGCAACGCTGCGGAGGTCAACGCGCCGCCCCCCGCCCACGCCGACAAACCGGTCGAACGCGAAGCAACGGAGAACGGACATCCGACATTTGACAAGGTACTTAAGTTCCTGTGGACCGTAGCGGAACAGGGTGGCGCAATTTCAGCTTGGAGCGGGCCCGCTGATCCGCTTCTGGCGGGGAGGTCACCCGACGAGGTAACACAGTGGCTGAGCGACAGGCTTGCGCAGTTGGAGAAACATATGGTAACAACGCCGCAGGTGCTCTTTGGAGCAGAGCTGCGAGCCTGCGCTTACGCTGGTGCAGCGCTCCAACAGATGGATACACCGGGCGCGGAAGCCGGCGATCTTCAAGAGGACCGTTTCCGTGTGCTTTCGAGGACGCTGTCAGTGGCCCAGCGACTGAGACCAGCCTCGACCGTTGCGATCGGTCTCGGCATTCATGCATACGGCAAGGACTATCCTGACGACAAGTCACGGTATTGTGCGCTCTTGGTTAAGTACTTGCATGTGGTCGTGGCGGCCGCTACGCAAATGTCGCCTACCGTCTGGACGGTCGCTCAACCCGTGGGGTGTGATAGTCGTAGGGAGTTTTGCAGCTCTGTGGAAAGCGAAGGGCGACTGTTCTTTTTTGAGCAGATTAAGAAGGTTTACGAAGCCAATGCGGAACACCGCGGCGGCGCCTACGCAGCGATATACCTCGCTCAATCCTACTGGTACGACGTGCCTGACGGCAGGCCTGAGGCCCGTGCTCTCATCGCAAAACACAGAGAAGCGTGGGAGGGGGATGATGAGCTCTGGGAGGCCGCGCTGCGAGCTCTCGGCGAGGTCGTGGCCCCGATCACATTACAACAGTGGTTCGAGGTGACGGATACCACCGGCAGGAAATGGTCGGTCGATGACCTGAAGGGAAAGACCACGATGTTGTGTTTCTTCCACGTTTACCAGTTTATGCCCTCGGATCGCTTCAGGAAACGGAATATCCAGGTGATCGGCATCCCGTTGGACAAGGCCGTCGGGCAACAAGCTCCCTTTACAGCGATCGCGGATCCCAAGAAGAGCGATGTCGCCAAACTGAGGGAGTTGTTTCGGGTGAGATTCAGAATGCCGTCAAGCTACCTTGTGACGCCCGCGTTGAGGGTCCTGGAGACCCGCCAGAGCATTACTGAATACATTACTGAGCACTTCCCCGAAGAACCGGATGGCGCGGAAGCGCCAGGCAGAGGTGAACCGGCCGTTGTGGACCCGTGACATACGCGGGCCCCGAGGCCATCTCTGAAAGAACGATCAAGTGACCGGGGCGTTCCTCGTCGCGAGCGGGAACTGGGGACACCTGCATTGCCACGACCCCGTACGGTCCGAATATTCATGCACGCTGAAAGGGCTTCGACACCCCTCATACAATCCAGCGCGGCGCCTCGTGATTCTCGCGTAACTGCGTGATCTTGCGGTGTTGTGACGGAGTGATAGGCGGGACCACAAGGGTCGGCACCCCAACGCTCAGTTGCGGTCGGCGTACTCTGGACTATCCGCTTGCGGCTACGCGGCCCTCCGGTAGGATTTGAGCAGCCCGCCGAGATACTGCTCACAGGATACTGGGCCGACGGGGGCATTGGCGGCTTCCTCCAACGCGGCAGGCTCGTCGTCGACGGCGGCGGGGACCCGATTGCCGATGCCCTGGTGCGGGCGATGTTGGTTGAAGAAGCGTCTGTACTCGCGAACCACGCGGCCCAGGCTGCTGAGACCGAACAGGATAAAGGGACTCAGGCATTCCGCTTTACCAGTGACCGTCGCTCATGGTCGGTGAACCGGACGCGGCGGCCGATCCTGGATCGCAGGACCTTGTTCTCCTGCTGAAGGTACTCGTTCCGAAGCGTCAGCACCTGGCACAGCAGCAGCGCAATGGTGGCGATCAACCGCAGGCCGGCCCAGTTGAACTGTTGACCAGTACGCTTTCGCATGCTATTCTACCTGAAGTCGGTTGAATCAAGGAGGCGAAAGGATACCAGAACATCGTGCGGCACGGAAGGTTGTGCGCGGACGAGTTTTCGGACCCTACGGGATACGAGACTGCGCGTCCGAGCGCTTTGGACGGTAGTGGAGGGGACCCGGACGGCATGAACCCGCTCTACGATCTGGCCGACAACGACGCGATGACCCCCCGTCGGGCGTACTACCACGGCCACGCGCCGACCGGCGGGATCGGCTCCACGGTGGTGGTGCAGCAGGCGGCGCCGGGCGGGACGTACTACGAGTATCCCATCTACGATCACCGTGGGACGGTCGCCCGCCTCACCGACGAGAACGGCAACGTGACAGCGTACTACGAGTACAACGCGTGGGGCCAGGAGCTTCGGGAGGAGGTCGTGGTGCCCACCGGCGCCACCAACCGCCTCCGCTACCAGAGCAACTGGATCGAGCTCAAGGACTCTGACGGCACATTCTACCTCCCGCCTCAAGGAAGACTCTACGACTCCAAGATCGGCGGATTCCTGCAAAGGGATACGCGCGGCGGTGTGGCTGGCAGCTACATCTTCGTGGGCAACAACCCACTCCGATACGTGGACCCAACGGGTACCACCAAGATAACGAGCGATGCCGTGATCATAGGGAAGACTATCGCCGAACTGCGCAAACAGGCGAAAAGATACCAACAGGCAAGCCATCTCCGCAAGCTAGCCGAGTCGCCCGAAGGTATTGGTGGCGAAGCATACAAGCAGGCCCTGGAGAGAATCAAGAACAAAAGTGAAGTTGTCGCGGCACAGGTTCATAAGTTGGTGCAATCTGGCGAGAACATAGCCGAACTGTACGAGCTTACGAGCAAGCTCGCCGACGTGATTGAAGGAAAACTCAGCGCTAACGAACGAGCCACGCTCTTCGGAAAGATGTCGGAGCGACTTATCGAGAAAACTCTTGGTAGGACTCCACTTGCCTATGTTGGCACGAAGATCATTCTGGGCTCATTAAACGTGGGAACTGGGTTGGGAAATTACATCGCCCAGGGCGCCTTGAAGGCTTTTCGGGTTAAGGTGTGCCAATGCTGCTTGGCGACCAAGGAGCCCCATGACCCGGAGGAAGAGTGGACCCAGCGGATGGAGGGAGGAGACATGGCGCACTGCTACCAATCAAGGCGAGGTCATACCTACGGTGGCACAGTTGTACCGGCAGCGAGCACCAAGGATAAGTTTTTCGCAGCACTCTACAAGATGATGACCAAGAACGTGGAGATAGCCTACATAAGATGCGGCGATTGACGGGCCGACGGAGACAGCCCCCGTGAAGTGGCAGTGTCCCCAACAGACCGTCCCTAGACATGGAGGAGGAACCATGGCCTGCTTCAAGTACCTGCCGTTCGCGTTCACCATCATCATGACCGCATTGGCCGGTTGTGTTCAGACTACAGCCTGGGAACCCCAGAAGTTGCCCGATCCGACAGTGGTCCGGGTACTTCGGATGTTGCTGCCTGCCCTGAACGAGAAGGATTTTCATGAGAACGTGAAGGAGTTTAAAGAGCCATTCCCGACACTGACGCCGGAGCAGATTGACCTCAGCGTGCGATCTCTCGCCGCGATATATTGGTCCGGAACGCCACAGGATTACGGATGCAGCGAGGATAATGCGGTCTCACGTCTCGGTCTGTTCTTCGGAACCGACAGGGCGAACGAAGAGATGATGCGCCTCGCATTGTACGCCCCAGCCTCCGCCGCCCAGCACGCTCTGGGGCAGTTGGTGTACTTCCATCAGGGATATGACCTTTTCCCTTTCTTCTCAAAAGTCCTGGAGCGGAAAGACCTCTCCGGAGCGTTGATCTATTCGATCATCAGAGACAGGCAATCCTTTTGCGTTTGTCCCGCCCAGTTCGGCGATGTGTGGGAGGCGGTCGCAGACCTGGACCTGCCGGCGAGCGCCCTGAGGACGACACGGTACCGCATCCTGCGCGACGCGTGGGACAAAGCTCTGACTGAGCGGGCCGCCATCGCGAAAGGGCTGTTTGAAAACACATTCAGAAGCCGAGCAATCGCGCTCCGGCGCGGCAGGGGGTTCGACGGAGCCCTCTATCCGGAGCCCTACCCAGGTCCCGATGCGGAAGTGCGGGCCGTATTGCGCGTGCTGGAGGCAGAGATCGAAGCGGCCTACAACGCAAAGCTGACAGAAGCGCAGGCTGCGCTTGGCCGCGCACGCGGCACGAAAGACAAGGAGTTGTGGCGGGCAGTGAGGGCGCTTGCGAAAAGCGCGATGGCGACCGGTCGTAAGGACGTATCGGCGGCCCGCAGTATCGCCGCTGAAGTAGCGAAGCACCTGCCGACCGTCTATACGAAGTGGCCGTTCGACGCGAAGGAGGCAAAGCGGCGTCAGCAGGAGACAGCCAACGCGCTGGGCATGCCCGTCCAGAAGGCCGTGGACTTAGGCGGTGGGGTCAAGTTCGAGCTGGTCCTCATCCCCGCGGGCGAGTTCATCATGGGCAGCCCCGACGATGAGGAGGAGCGGGACTACCGCGAGACACCACACCGTGTACGCGTCACGAAGCCGTTCTACATCGGGAAATACGAGGTGACCCAGGAGCAGTGGCAGCGGGTCATGGGGGACAACCCGAGCGACTTCGAGGGAGCGAGGAACCCCGTGCAAAAAGTCTCCTGGGATGACTGCCAAGTGTTCCTGAAGAAGCTGAATGCACGCGTGAAGGTGAAAGGCACGTTTACGCTTGCGACCGAGGCGGAATGGGAATACGCCTGTCGTGCGGGGACACAGACGCCGTTTTACTTCGGCGAGACGATCTCGACTGGTCAGGTGAACTACAACGGCAACTACACATACGGCAACGGGCGGAAAGGCGTGTATCGCGAGAAGACAATCCCTGTGGGAAGCTTCCACCCGAACTCGTTCGGTCTTTACGACATGCACGGGAACGTCTCGGAATGGTGCGGGGATTGGTATGATGGCGATTACTATGAGGATAGCCCCAGAGACGACCCGCAGGGCCCTGCACGCGGTGAGTACCGCGTGCTCCGCGGCGGCTCCTGGTACTACAACCCGAGGCCCTGCCGTTGTGCGAACCGTGACGGGGCCCCACCGGACGAGCGGAGCAACGACGACGGCGTTCGTCTTGTTCTGCGAGATTTCCAATAATTACCCTTTGCACTTTTATCCTCTTACACTTTGCTTCTCCTGAGCGAACGGTAGCGAGCCGATGGGGTGCCCTGAGCGAACGGTAGCGAGTCGATGGCGCGGCGGTCTTGCCCATCCTCCCGATTGTGTCCCCACCACTTCGGCGCTAACATAGTGATGACAGAGAAACACCGGAGGATAAGGTGGTGAAATACAAGGTTGTGATTCATAAGGCGGAGGAAGGCGGATACTGGGCGGAGGTGCCAGCGGTGCCCGGATGCTGCTCACAGGGCGAAACGGCGGACGAAGCGGCCGAGAACATCCGGGAAGCTCTCACCGGGTGTCTGGATGCGCTGAGGAGCATGGGGAAGCAGGTGACCGAGGACGTCGAGGTGCGCGAGGTCGCCGTGTGAAACCCCTGACTGGCCGCGAGCTTTGCCGTCTGCTGGAAGGCCGAGGCTGGGTCTTGCACCGGGTCTCCGGCAGCCACCATATTTACAAGCACGTCGAACTCGGACGCGTGGTTTCGGTGCCGGTCCACGCGGGCCGCACGTTGAAGAAGGGGCTGCAACGTGCTCTGCTGAAGGCGGCAGGCATCGAACCTGACTGACGGCACGACTGCCCATCGAGAGCCTCTGGGTCGAACGACATTGAGACAAACGACGCGCTGCTCGGCCGCGCGCTGCGGGGTGCGGCCTGGAGCAGCTTGCTCCGGTGAACGGAGGTGGAGAGTCTTGACCGAGAGCCAAAAGGCGGCACAGCCCAGGGGGCTGTTCGTTCTTTTGCAGGAACGTTACGACCGGGTGTATGGCGGAGGGCCGGGCGAAGAGATCGCCGGCCTCGTCGACCTCGTGGCTGAGCTGCAGGAGCCGGACGCGCTTCGGAATGATTTGCGCCCATTGAAGAACGTGGAACTTCTGTTCACCAGCTGGGGTGCGCCCAGGGCCGACGAGCCGCTGCTTGCCGCGGCGCCAAATCTAAAAATAATCTTCTACGGGGCGGGCTCGGTGCGGAGCGTCGTCACCGAGGCGATGTGGGACCGCGGCGTGCGGGTGGTCAGCGCCTGGGCCGCCAACGGCGTGCCCGTCGCAGAATACGCGCTCTCGCAAATCCTCTTTTGCCTGAGGTGCGGGTGGCAGAGCGCCGCCATGACGCGGAACTCCCGCACGTTCAGCGCAGTCAGCAGCCCGCCGTGTGCGTTTGGCTCGACGGTCGGCATCATATCGCTAGGGATGATTGGCCGATTGGTCTGCGAGCACCTGAAGCGTTTTGATGTGGACGTAATCGCATACGATCCGTGCATCTCAGGACAGGAAGCGGAAGAGATTGGCGTGGAACTGTGCGGCCTCGGCGACGTATTCCGGCGGGCGGACGTGGTGTCCGTTCACACCCCGTGGCTGAAGGAGACGGAGGGGATGATTACGGGCGAACACTTCGCCTCGATGAAGCCGAACGCTTCGTTCATCAACACTTCCCGCGGCGCGGTCGTGCGTGAGGCAGAGATGATCGAGGTTCTTCGGAGCCGGCCCGACCTGCACGTTGTGCTCGACGTTACGCATCCGGAGCCGCCGGAGGAGGGGTCGGCCCTGTATGATTTGCCCAACGTGACGCTCACGCCGCACATCGCCGGGTCGCTCGGGCCGGAATGCCGCAGGATGGGCTGGTACATGGTGGATGAGCTGCGGCGCTACCTGTCGGGCGAACCGTTCCGATGGGAAATCACACGCGAAAAAGCGGCAATCATGGCGTGAGGAGCGGGCAGCTGATTTATTCCGGTCTGGTATCTATTACGTTCCGCGAACTCTCGCCCCGCCAGATTGTGGACCTCGTTGTCAGGGCAGACTTGGACGGCATCGAGTGGGGCGGAGACGTTCACGTCCCGCACGGCGACGCCGCTCGCGCCCGCGAGGTAGGTTCGATGACGCGGCAGGCCGGCCTGACCACGCCGTCGTATGGGTCATACTATCGCCTGGGGCTGGGTGAGGCGGAGCCGTTCGAGGAAGTGCTCGAGCCGGCCGGCAGCCGCGGGGCGCCGATGGGCCGGGGCTGGGCGGGCGGAAAAGGCTCCGCCGACGCCGATGCGGCCTATCGCAAAAAGGGGGCGGCCGACGCTCAACGTATTTCGGAAATGGCGCAGCAAGCGAACGTCAAGGTCGCCTGTGAGTATCACGGCAACACGCTTACGGACATGGCAGAGGCGGCGACTCGTTTGCTCAGCGAAGTGGGGCACGAGAACTTCGGCACTTACTGGCAGCCTCTGGGGCTTCCGGACGAGCAGGAACTCGAGGCCATCGAACCGATTCGGCCCAGGCTGGCCCCCGTCCACGTGTTGCACTGGGGCACTGATGGGCGATTCGCCC
>JAUWIN010000059.1 GCA_030605345.1 Candidatus Brocadiia bacterium | reverse complement strand
TGCCGGTTCACAGGTGACCTCCTGAGGTGCGCACCCGGTTAATCTTCCACTCGTGATCCAGGTGGATCAAGCCTAACTTGTCACCGGTTCCGGTCATGGTGAACGCTCCAACGGGAGCTCGGTGCAGGAAGTGCTCCCCGTCCTTGAGCACGAGAACGACGACGAAACCGCCACCTGCCAGGCTGGGGCGTCGGAGGTACAAGCTGCCGCTCACCTCGCCCGGGTCCACCGGGGAGAAGGCCATCGAATCGAATTCAGTATCGCACGCCGAAAGATACTCCCCGCTGCTGGCGTACAGCACGCAGGCAATCACGAGGTGGTTCGCCGGTTTCAAGAGTTGAAAGCAGAAATCAACAACGATATCGTCGCCCAGTTGGAAGACCGGCGGTTTCCCGCCGCGGTTGTTCCCTATCTCGGCGCGGTTCAACACAAAGGCGTCTGGGGATGACCGCACAGCGCCGTAGTCGCCTCCTGCCACCCCGCTGGAAACTAGATACTGACCGCATACCTCCTCAGGGTCCCCTAACGCCAGCAACCGCCCGTGCTGGAGGAAGGCGACCCTGTCGCAGAACTTCCGAATCTGCGGCATCGAGTGGCTGACAAAAACAACCGCGACATCCTGGGTGCGGAGCCATCGCAGCCGGTCAATGGACTTGGAGCGGAACCGCTCGTCTCCGACCGCCAGGACCTCGTCAATCAGGAGGACCTCAGGTGAGACGTGTGCGGCGACGCTGAAGCCGAGGCGAACGTACATCCCGCTCGAATAGCGTTTCACCGGCATGTCGATGAAATCCCACAACTCGGCGAAGTTGACAATGTCGTTGAATTTCCGCTCGATCTCCTTTTTGCCCATCCCGAGGACAGCGGCGTTGAGGTAGACGTTTTCGCGGCCGGTCAGTTCCGGATGGAAGCCAGCGCCGACCTCGATTAGGCTCGACAGGCGGCCGTTCACGCGGTAACTCCCGCGCGTCGGTGAGCTGATCCGCGAAAGAATCTTCAGGATAGTGCTTTTGCCGGCGCCGTTGGGGCCGATGATGCCGAGACATTCGCCCCGGCGAACCTCGAAACTGACGTCCTTGAGAGCCCAGAACGCGTCGGATTCGCGCGACCCGAACCCGGGTATCATCGAGAGCAGTGTGCCCCTGCCGGCGTGCTTGTGGTACATCTTCGAGACATTCTCTACAACGATTGCCTGTTCGTCGCTCGTCATATCACGTCCGCAAAAACCCGCTCGGCACGCCTGAAGAACAGATGCCCCAGCACCAGGAGAAGCGCCGCCATGCTCGCAGAAGCGCCCAACAGCTGCAAGTCGGGCGTCTGCCCCCGCAGCACGGCGTCTTTGAATGCTTCGACCGCGCCAGTCATAGGATTGAGCACGCTCACCCAGCGCCACTCAGCGGGGACTTGTTCGAGCGGGTAGATGATGGGTGTGGCGTAGAACCAGACCTGGGCCACGAGCGTCATCACGGATTTTATGTCGTGCCGAAAGACCTGAAGTGCGGAAGTAAAAAGGCACACGCCCAGCGCCAAGGCGGCAACAATCAGCGTGGCCGGAATCGCCCAGAAGAAGTGCAGCGTGGGTGCGATTTTGAACACCACCATCAGCCCGAGGTAGATGACGAATGCGATGCCGAAGTCCACCAGACGGCTGGCGAGGCCGGAGAGCAGAAACACCTGCCGGGGGAAGTAGGTTTTTCGGATGAGGTTCGCATTGCTCACCATCGAATCCGTCAGCAGGGTCAGGCTTCGCGAAAACAGCTGCCATATCAGGAGGCCGGAGTAACAAAAGATAGGATAAGGATATCCGCCTTCGATCTTGATTGACCTCGGCAGGATTTGGGTGAAGATGATGGAGAAGACGGCCATTAGCGCCAGCGGTTGAACCACCGCCCAGCCTATGCCGAGGTACGATTGCTTGTACCGGGCTTTTATCTCACGCGCCGAGAGTTGATACAGCAGGTAACGCCGCGAGGAAAGTTCCGCAAAAAGGGACATCAGTTCGCGCCTCTGTGCTCACTATTGTTTATTGCGAGATTGCACATACCAGTCGATGGTTTTTTTGAGGCCTGTTTCGAGGTCCGTGCGGGCCTTGAACCCAAAATACTTCTCGGCTCGGCTGGTGTCGAGACATCGCCTGGGCTGGCCGTCGGGCTTGGAGTTATCCCAGATAAACTTTCCCTCGAACCCTACGAGGCTGGCAATCAAGTTTGCCAAGTCCTTTATTGAGATTTCGAACCCGGCCCCGATGTTGACGGGGTCCGGCCCATCGTAGCGTTCGGTCGCCAGGACAATGGCCTCTGCGGCGTCCTCTACGTAAAGGAATTCGCGGGTGGGCGTCCCCGTGCCCCAGACCTGGACCGTATGGCGCCGGTCCTTTTTCGCCTCGTAGCATTTCCTGACTAGGGCGGGGATTACGTGCGACGAGGCGAGGTCGAAATTGTCGCCCGGGCCATACAGGTTGACCGGCAGAAGGTAAATGGAATTGAACCCATACTCCGCCCTGTAGGATTGTGACAGGACCAGCATCATTTTCTTGGCCAGCCCGTAGGGGGCGTTTGTTTCTTCGGGATAGCCCTTCCACAGGTCTTCTTCCCTGAACGGGACTGGGGTGAATTTCGGATAGGCGCAGACGGTGCCGACGGCGACGAACTTTCGGACGCCGTGGCGCCGGGCGTGCTCCATCAGCATGGCGCCCATGACGAGGTTCTTGTAGCAGAAACTGCCCGGGTGGTTGCGGTTGGCGCCTATCCCTCCGACAACGGCCGCCAGATGAATTACGACTTCCGGCTGGTGTTCGCGGTATAGTCTGCTTACGTCTGCCTCGGTTGTGAGGTCGTAGTCGGCGGAGCGTGGGCAGACAATGTCTTCCCGGGCGCATCCGCTGGCGAGCAGCCGCTCGACGAGATGAGAGCCGAGGAATCCGCTCCCGCCCGTCACCACGGTCTTTTTATTTTTAAGATTTATCATTGGCCCTTTTTTCCGAAGCCGCGAGATCGAGGTCACTGTTGACCATAATCTCTACCAGTTCCCTGAACCCGGTCTTTGCTGCCCAGCCGAGCTGCTCTCTGGCCTTTGTGGGGTTGCCTTGGAGGATGTGGACTTCCGCGGGCCTGAAATACCGCGGGTCAATCTCTACGTGTTCGTGCCAGTCCAAGCCGAGTTGGTTGAAGGCCAGTTCGACCAGCTGCTCGACGGTGTGGCACTGGCCGGTCGCAATCACGTAGTCGTCCGGCTGCGAGGTCTGGAGCATCAGCCACATCGCTTGGACGTAATCCTTGGCATAGCCCCAGTCCCTCTTGGCCTCGAGGTTGCCCAGGTAGAGTTTTTCTTGAAGGCCGATTTTTATTCGTGTTGCTGCTCTGGTGATCTTGCGGCTGACAAAGGTTTCACCCCGCCGGGGCGACTCGTGGTTGAAAAGGATGCCGTTGCAGGCGAACAGTCCGTAGGCCTCCCGGTAGTTCACCGTTTGCCAGTAGGAGTAGGCCTTGGAGCAGCCGTAGGGGCTTCTGGGGTGGAAGGGTGTGTTCTCGTTTTGCGGGACTTCGGCCGCCTTGCCGAACATCTCGGAAGAAGAGGCCTGGTAGAACCTTACTTCCTTCTGGTCACTGAGGATTCTGGCGGCCTCGAGCAGGTGAAGCGTCCCAAGGGCGTTGGTGTTGACGGTGTATGACGGCTGATCGAACGAAACCCTGACGTGCGACTGCGCGCCGAGGTTGTATATCTCGTCGGGCTTCACCCGTTGCGTGATTGCGTTGACCGCGAGCCCGTCGGTCAGATCGCCGTAATGCAGGAACAGCCTCACGTCTGTGTTGTGTGGGTCCTTGTAGAGGTGCTCTATCCGACCGGTATTGAATGAGCTGCTTCGGCGAATAATCCCGTGGACCTCGTATCCCTTCTCGAGCAGAAGTTCCGCCAGATAGGAACCGTCCTGACCCGTGATTCCAGTGACCAGAGCTTTTTTCATTGGTTTTTTCTCCTGTTCCGTGCGCCGCTCAATGTCCGGCGCCCGGGGTCGTTATTCTTTCTTTTCCAACACAATCAAAATCCTCATCGCCAGAAAGGTCAACCGCATCCGGCAGACCAGAAAATCCTCCAGCCGGCTCAACGGAACGACGGCGAAAGCGGGAAGCAGGCAGAACCTCCGGAACCCGGCCGTCATTGGATACACCAGCCAGGAGAACGCCCTTTGATGTACCGGCTTGAGTTTCGGGAAACGCCGGGCGAACTCCGCATATTGTTTTTGGAACAGGATTGTGGCCGTGGCTGAGTTGGCATAGCTGGATGGCTCGGAGACTGGCCGGCGCTCGCCGCCGAAAAAATCAACCCCGAGGTCAAGCGGTTCGTGGTGGAAGCAGCCATAAATTACCCTGGACCACAGGGTGATGAACGGCTCTACAATGACCACTCGGCCTCCGCCCTTGAGCACACGGGAGGCCTCAGAGAAGAATTCGAGCGGCGCCGGGAGATGGTGCAGCACGTCGAACAGAATCAGGTTTCCCACAGAGGCGTCATCGAACGGCAGGTCGCACGCATCAGCCACCTGGTCGCACCAGGGGGTCTCGAAGGAATCAGTTGCAATAACCTCGGGGCAAAACTCCTTGAAGTTCCCGCATCCGCACCCGAGTTCCACACTGGGCGACAGCCCGGCCAGGTGGTTCACAACCATCCGGTACCAATAGTGATATAGCGCCCGTACGGCGGGCTTTTTCTCCCACATCCGGCGATGTCGCTGGAGGTGGTGAATATATGGAACAGTGTTGGTGGTCTCTTTGGCAGCCATCATACAAATTTGATTTTGAACAGGGAAAAGAACACCATCTTCAGGAGTATCCACCCGTGGCGCCAGCGCTGGATGTTGGTCTCGCCGTATCTCCGCTCGCGGTAGCGGATGGGCATGTCGATTATCTTCATGTTCAACTTCGCCGCCCCGAAGATCAGGTCGAAATCACCAAACGGGTCAAACTCGCCGAAGTAAGAACGGTTAGATGCGATTTTCTCGTAATCGGCCCGCCTCATCACTTTCGTGCCGCAGAGTGTATCCTTGACCGGCTGTCCCAGTATCCACGAGAAGGCCAGACTGAAAAACTTGTTGCCCATCAGGTTCCAGAAGCGCATTGCTCGCTTTTCCATCGGATAGACCAGACGCACCCCGTTCACAAACTCCGCCGCGCCCGACATCAGAGCGCGGTAGAATCGGGGCAGGTCTTCCGGTGCCACAGTCATATCCGCGTCCAGGATCATCAGCACGTCGCCGGCGGCCCTGGAGAAACCCAGGCGCACCGCATCGCCCTTGCCACTGTCTGTTTGCCGAAACGCCTTGATTCGCTGCCCGGACCGGGCGGCAATTGCTTTTTGGATTGCGTCCCAAGTGTGGTCTTTCGATCCGCCCTCGACAAAGAGCAGTTCTGTCCCTGCTCCCATGTCCGGTGTCCGCTGGATAATCTCCTCGATGTGGCCAGCCTCGTTCCGGGCTGGCACTACTACCGACACAACCGGCTGTTGCTCCTTCGGTGTCGGTTTGCGTCTCGGCCGGGCAATGATGAAGTTGGTCAACGCGGCCAGGCGAAACGGCCACAGTTTCACCAGGAACCGATTGCAGAACGGCGCCAGCAGCGGCAAGCGCAACGGAAGAAGAACCTCGCTGCAGTTGCGCACCACCTCGAAATCTGTCAGGTCCAGCAGGTTCGAGACGTCCTCCACCGTCAGCCAGTTCTGTGCCATGAGCGGCTTGGCCAGTCCCAGCCTCCTGGCTGCCGCCAATGGCAGGTGCCACAGGCGGCTGTAAGTGTTTATGACGACGCGAGTGTGTGGTGCGCAGTGGCGTCGGACACGTTCGAGGACCTTTTGCACGTCCCACACGTCGTTGACCAGGTCCGAAAGTATGATTGCATCGAATGTCTCGCCTAGATCGAGGTCGTGGGCGTCAGCTCGCACGAACCGGAGTTTCGGATGCCGCTCCACTGCCGCTTCGATCATCCGGGGCGAAAAATCCACCCCCACTCCCTCCGACGGCTCCAACTCTGCGAGCAGGTCGCCCTGCTGGCAGCCCAGTTCGAGTACCTTCTGGCCCGGTGGGATGAGAAACCGATAAATCTCCGCCAGTCGTCTGTGATAGCCACCGCTAATGTCACATCGGGCGCCGCCCGCGCCGGCGACAGCGTCCCAGTGTGCGATTCGTTCACGCCGGTAAGTCGACGCAGTGCTTTCGGTCGTTGAAGCACTGCCTTGGCTGGCGGACGCTTGGGATGCGGTCGATTTGCTCATCACAAGTCTTGCTTCCTGGCTCTCTCGCTCGTTCATACAGCCTTGCAGCCGGAATAGTGGGGCCGACCGCGCGATAGAATCCGTTTTTTACCTGGCCCGATTTTTCTGGCGGACGCCCCGCCTGGCGTAAATGGTGGCCTCTGTGCACAGCCAAGGGCGATACTTCATTCCCATGTTACACCAGGAGAGGCGTCCTGAACAGGTCTGTGGAAGTTCGAAGCGCTTGACCGGCCGGTATTCACCTGACCAGAACACCCGGTGCATTGTCTCCTTCAATTATTCCGACGGCGGTGAGGCCGGCCACCATACCGCAGGGGCTGTCACATAGCCGCGGTCTCGAGGTGACCCGATGCGGCGGAGCATAGACTCATTGAACGACGTCACAAGAACGTACGGCGGCGCGTCCTCAAAACATGTCCCGCGGACGCCATCCAGAACCCCGGCCGGCTCATAAGCCCAGGGATAAACGAGCGTGCCGGGTCGGTCGCGCACGCCTACTAACGGGTTCCGGTGGTTCTTACTCAGCCACATTGCCGCCTGCATTCGAGGCTCGTCGGCTGCTTCGTATGCCCGCACCGCGGCGTGCGTCCGCACGAACCCGCAGAACAGCGCCAGCGTAATAGCTGCTCCGACGAATCCTTTCGTCGCCACGCTCGCCCACCGCGCCTCCAGCAGGGCCGCCGAACCCACCCCAGCCGCCACGCAGAGCGCCGGATAAAGCACAGCTCCGTAGCGCACAAATGTCAGCGTCGTGCTTTCCAGGACCAGAAGCAGCGGTAAGAGGTACACCAGCAGGAATATCCCGGTGCGTCGCAGGTCCCGCCGACAAAGACAAACGGCAAGTCCCGCAACGCTGAGCGCGTAAGCACATAGCCCCATCCCCCTGGGGATGGCGTCGGCCAGGTAGCCCGGGTCCGCCTGCGGCTTGCCGTAATAATACGAGGCGTGGGCGGTTTGCATCATGTATCTGGTGTTCGCCAGAAAAGGCCGCGGCTCCGCCACACTCTGTGGCACGTAAAAGCAGGCCCCCACACAAACCGCCGCAGCGAGAGACAAAAGCGGCTTACGGAAGGCAAACACTTTCCGGCGGACGCGGCCCCGACCTGAAAGCCCCACAGATGCGCAGAGCACACAAACGCAAACGCCCGCTCCGAAATACGCGCCGAGCACCACGACGAGAGCCAATCCCTCCTCCCCGCTGTTTGCCAGAAGACCCAGTTGGTGCCGGTACAGGCCAGCCACCAGCGCCCCACAAAGCAGGAGGGCTGCGCTTGCCGTAACCGCGGCCACAGTCCCAAGCCGCCAGAACCTGTCCCACGAGGCGCCCGGCAGCGGCGTGCGCCCGGCACTTCGGCGCAACAGATATGCCGCCACGGGCAATGGGAGCAGCATAACCGCAATCTGCTTCGAACCCATCGCAAAGCCCAAAGCTACCCCCAGGAGCACGAAGTTCATCCACGACCGCCTCGTCATCGCGGCCAGACCGAGCGCCAGCGCCAGCACCGAAAAGAAGGCGCAGAGTTCGTCAGGGTTCGCCCACCGCGCGTTCACCGCAGGTCCAACGCTCACGCACAACAACGCCGCGGCAACAATGCCCGCCAGACGCCCGTGTCGAGCGGCTGCGAAGAAACATACCAGCACGGAAGCGACTGATGCCAACGCACCACGCCCTCGCGCGATGAGGTGGATATCCACAATCGAACGAACAGACATCGCCCAGGAGACCGCCGCCGTCAGGTATGCGTGTAGGGGAGGATACATAAACCGACCGAGTTCGAAGATGTTGCCTGACGAAAGGACATTGGCCGCCGGCTGTATGAGCTTGACCTCGTCCGCATGCCAATTGAAATAGGATGGCTCACAACCGGGGAGGTCCAGTTCGGTCCCCCAGGAGAGGTTTTGGAACCTCAGCCAGGCGGCGAGTGCGACGACGACCAGCAATGTGGCCAGCACCGCGATTCGGCCTCGGCGGCTGCTGAAAGCCATCAAGCACATCTCCCGACTCGGAGAAATGGCCCGTAATCCGCCGAAATGGTCAGTATACCCTTTTGTTTATTCATCTTCGTTTGCAGGCGGCTCAGGCTCCATGATGTTCACCACCTCGCCCTTGGTTTGCAGGAGTTTCCTGAGGATTACATCGTCGCGCTTGGAGAACTTGGTGAAAATGATGCGGTCGAAATCGAGTTCGTCCAGGGCGTCGATGGGGAGCACGGTGCACCCGGCACATTTCTCGCCCTTGTGTTCCTCGTCGGCCACGGCGACGAGTTCGATGCCGTTTTCAGGCAGCGACACCGCCACGACCTCGGCCGGCGGTTCGGCGCCGTAAAACACCACCCGGCGCACCGCTTCTTTCTCGGCCAGGCGGCGCAGCATGTTCGAAGCGAGCCGGTGGCATTGATTATACATCTTATAGGTATAAGTGAGAAATTCGTAGCTCAGTCGGGCCTTCTCGGCGAACCCTTTTGGCGTCAGCCAGTACAGCATCCTGCGGGCGGGCGCCGTCTTCACCTTCAGCAGCCCCTTCGCCACCAGTTGTTTGATGTACCGGTCGGCCAGACGCCCGGCGATGCCCAGGCGGTGCGCCAGGTCACGCTTTGTCACCATCTCGCCGTCGTCAATAGCGTGAAGGATATCCAGTTCGCGGAGGGAACTTGACCGCATCGTTCATCTCCATTCAGGTTTTGCCGTGCCATCTATGTTGAACGGATTGATCACCGGGCCAAATTGCCGCAGAAGTCGCGCAAGCATCTTGTCCTCGGCTCGTTCCCAGTCGGTGAGGATAATTGCGTCATATTCCAACGTCTTGAGGTCATCCAGCCGGGCGACATCCCGGCCGTGGCGTTCCTCGTCACATACGGCGACCACGTCAATCCCGGCCTCGGTCGCCCAGCGTTCGATGATCCGAGCCAGCGGCGTCGCCCCGTATAGCACCGCCTTCCGCACGTTCTGGAGCTGCAATTCCGTGACGGCCCGCCGATGTAATTGTTCCACCAGGCCTGCTCCGAACGCCAGAAACTCCCATGAGGCCCGCGCCAGCAGCGCTTCACCCTTTGGGGTGACTTCGTATTTCCCTTTTGCCTGGTCGGGAATTCGCACCGCATCCCACCGCGCCAGACGCTTCAGGTACCGGTTGACCAGGCTGGGCGGAACGTCCAGTGTGCTGGCCAGTTCGGTATGCGTGGGGTGCGACGAGTGTGCAAGTCCATGCAGAAGAAGAAGATACTTGATTTCTGTGGCCTTCATCGCGACCCGCCGCAGGGTTGTTCACATTGTGAATATACTATGGCATGCACATCATGTCAAGCATGATTAGCAAGAATATTTGTGGAAAACTTCTCAGCGTATCAACTGACGCAATGGTCGCGCAGATGTAGGCCGGTTTGGCGAAAGACGTCTGTCATTCCTCCCCTCATGAGCATAACCCCTTCTAAAGACCTCCCCTCAGAAGATATCGTCATCTTTGGCCGCAAACTTGAGAGAACTGAATGACCCTGCTTATAGGCCCAAGGTTGTTGCGCGCCGGGCTTCCCGCAGCGTATAATGGGTTGGAGTCGAGAATTTTCTTTTAGAGGTGTATGCGATGAGAGGGGCGCTTTGCCTGACCGCTCTTGGGTTGCTGGGCGCGGTGGTTCTTGCCGCAGGCGCAGCGGCCTTGGGGGACGACGATGAGGGGAAGTCATACTTCTACCGCGTCACCGAGACGGACGCTACCGTGAGCATCAAGGAGATGAACCGGGCCGACGCGTCTGACCTGTCGAAGGAGCTGGAAGACAAGTATGGCGAAGAGATGAAGAAGCTGGGCAAGGAGCGCGAGGCGTGGTGCAAGCTCGCCGGCCACAAGAAGTATCCCGTGCCGCAGCCCAAGCGACCGGAGGTCCGCTGCCAGGGCAGTGTGCCGTCCAATCCCGACCGAGCGCAAGGGAAGCGTGAAGCGCTACAACAGAAGCTCGAAGTCTGGAAGGTCTGCTTTATTAAGGACCTGCACGGTGAGCCGTTCGCGCACGCGCTCCGCGACGACCAGATCTTCGCCATGCGCACGGCGCTTCGGAAGGACTACGCCGAAGCGGTGATGGCGGTGCTGCGGGCCCGGGCAGAAGGCGGGGAGGCGGAAGCGGACGAAGCCATGCCGGTCGTGCCCGTGTTGATGGTGAAACAGACCAAGAACTCCATGATCACTGCCGAGCGCAGCGCGGCCAGGTACGCCGAGAAGTTCGGTTGGCGAAGACCCGCCAAGTACAATCCGGCCAACAGGCGAATCGATTTCGAAAACGTCAACTACACCCTGCTGGACGCGCAGATTTTCTTCGAGACTAACCGCGAGCGAGTCCTCCACAAGAAGGGGTCGCTCCGCGATTCCCGCGCCCTGCATAGGGCGGCGGCCGGCCACTGCCGTGATATGATCGCCGGGGACTTCTTCTCCCACGAGAACCCGCACGATGCGTCCAAGCGAACGGCGCGCGATCGCATCCGGCGGGCGGGCGCTGGCTCCGGTCGGTACTCCGAGAACCTCGCCGTCGCGGCGCCAGGCGAGCAGGTGACGTATCTGTCCTTGGCCAAGGATGTTGTGGCGGGCTGGATGAAATCGCCCGGTCACCGTGCGAACCTCCTTGACGACCAGTCGCACTCCGTGGGCTGTGCCGCGCGGGCGTACGTGAGCAACGCCGAGGATGTCAAGAAACGCGGGGCCAAGAACAGGTACTGCGTGAAGGTCTGCCAGAACTTCTCGTTAGGCGGGCGCTAGGGGAGATAATCTTCGGCTTGGAGTCGCCGGCGCGTTCCCACCGTACGACCAAATGAGGGCGGCCGAAGATTTTCGCTGCCTGCTTCGCACCCTCCTTTTGCTCTTGGGCGTGCCAGCCTGAGAGCTTGATTAGAGGACCTTTCTTTTCTCGTTGCTTCTGGTTTCGATTGTTCGCGGCAAGGCGAGTGCGACGGGCAGCAACACGGCAAAGGAAGGTCGAAATCTCATCGACGACCTCCTTTCAATAGTTCCCTCGCTGTCTAACAGGCTCAGGGGCCGTCTTCTCCCTCCTGTTCGCTTTCCGACTCTTCGGGGGTCTTTTTTTTGTCGTCCTGAGCCTTCTCTATTTCTTTGTACAGGGTTACGGCCTTGTTGGCGGTTTCAAAGCCTTTGTAGATGAAATACAGTTTTTTCGCGGCATCTTTTGCCTCCGCGAGCTTGCCGTCCTTCATGAGCGCTTCTATTGCGTGCAGTTGCTCGGCGCCTTTTTTTGTAATTGCTTGCCGGTCGTTGTCCCAGAGCTCTTTAGCGACCGGCAGGTTGGGGTTGACCTTTCTGGCTGTGACGACGTCGCGGTATCGCTTCATTGCGTCGGCGTATTTTTCCGCCTTCCATAGTTTTCTGGCTTCTTGCAGTTTTTTCCACAGAGCCATCGCTCGCTCGGGGGACAGCAGTGGACCGTACTTCTCCAGAGCTTCCTGGAGCGTTTTGTCCATTTCCTTGCGAGTGCCGTCGGAGGGGAGCTGACCGTAGTATTCCCCGTTCACCGAGCCGAGGAGGAGATACGGAGGATAAGGTGCGCGTAGGTTGACTCCGGCTTTTTGAAGCAGATGTATCAACAAGGGGTCGCCAATCCCTTCGGATGTGAACTCGATGCAGACGAAGTAATTGAGTAGTTTCGAGTGTTTCCATGCGGTTGCTTGGCTCCCACCGTCCCCGGGTATTGTCCACAGGATGGCGACCGGGCGGCCGAGGATTTTGGCGGCCTGCTTCGCATCCTCCTTTTGCTGTTGGGTGTACCAGCCCGAGGTCTTGATTATAGTCCTTTTCTTTTTCTTCTGTTTCTGTTTTGGATTGTTCGCGGCAAGGCCAGACGGCAGGGCGAATGCGACAGCGAGCAACACGGCAAAGAGAAGTCGGAGTTTCACTTACAATCCCGTTTCGGTAGTTTTCTCACGGTGTAAGCGATATACACATCTATGTAAATTATAGGCACTGGGCGTGATGTGTCAAGTTACAGTTCTTGCTTCAACAGACAATGGAGGGCGTTCTCATACGTTCAAACAAATTTGCTCGGCGGCGCGAACGGGCTTATAATCTATCTGTCGAATCTTTATACAGCGCGCGAGGAACGTGCAGCCGTTCGAGATTATAGAACATACGGCGGACGTCGGACTGGCCGCGTACGGCTCCACACAGAAGGAGCTTTTCGCCAACGCGGCGCTGGGCATGTTCAGCATCATCGGCGAGTTCGATGAGGTCAGGCCGGTCGAACAGCGTCAGGTCCACGTTACCGCTCCAGACATTGATCTGCTCCTGGCGGATTTTCTCGGCGAGCTGCTCTATCTCTTGGAGGTCGAGCACTTCGTGTGCCGCCGCGCCCGGGTCGAGTCGGTCTCTGAGACAGAGCTCCGTGGCACCCTCGACGGCGAGCCGCTCTCGGCGTGCCACCGCCTGGACACCGAAATCAAAGCCGTCACCCACCACGGTCTCAAGGTCGAAAAACAGGGCGACATCTGGCAGGCGACCGTATTGTTTGATATCTGAAACTGAGCCAGGGAGGTGCAAGATGGCTAAAGGATGGGACGGGCCGCTGGAGCGGATTGACGAGTGCCGCTGGCGCATTCCCAAGGGCGCCAGGCCGGGCATGCTGGTCGATGGGATCATCTATGCGGACGACCGGCTGATAGAGCTGATCCGCTCGGACCGGGCGCCGGAACAGGTGGCGAACGTTGCCTGCCTCCCGGGTATCGTGCGCGCAAGCTACGCCATGCCCGACATCCACTGG
>JAUWIN010000030.1 GCA_030605345.1 Candidatus Brocadiia bacterium | reverse complement strand
GTGGTAGGTCTCGAGTTCCATGAACCGACCGTTACGCCAGCCTTCGTCGTGCTGTATGAGGAGGCCGTCTGAGTTGAAACCGGCGGAGGTCTCGATGACGCGGAAGGTGAAGAGCTTATGCCCGGAGTTGAGTATCTGGCTGGGCTGGCCGACGGAAATCTTGAAGAGTGTTTTTTCGAGGCTTGCGGGAAGTCGCGGGCGCGCACTCGGGCCGCCGTGAAGGGCGAGCTCAGGCAGCGCGTACGCGGCGGTCTGTTCGGTGACGGTGTGGCGCGAGCGGGCGTATTGGAGCCCAACCTTGTCGGCGGCGTTGCTGTAAGCCCGGAGCCAGGCCCTGCCCTCGCGCGGGGCGGCGTCAATAAAGTTGTGAGCCTGGCGGATTTTGGTCGCGGCGGCCGCCTTCGCCAGGCTGTTTTTGAGTTCGCGGCGGACGTCCTCCTTCGCTTGTTCGAACGCGCGGGATTTGTGGGGCCAGTGCGATTCGTAGTATGCCTTGACTTCGGCGTCAGTGGGTTGCATCTCGTCGGCCAGTTTTTCGGGATCGGCGATGATGTATTCGATTCGCTCGCGTTGTGGTGGGTCCTTGTGCACCATGTTCTCGACCGCCTCCGGGCCGACCTGAATGCCGTGGTGTCGTGCGGCAAGCAGGAGCAGGTACGAGGGCCCTGCGCCTCCGCCGAAGAAGCGGAGCCCGAGGCGCTCCCAGCGTCGGCCGAACGAGTCGACTGCTCCGCGGGTGATTGTTTCGCCATAGAGCGCACCGATGGGGCGCGCCATGTGGCGCTGCGGGCGACAACTGCGCTGCGGGAGGGTGAACATGGCGATAAGGAACGCAGCGAGTACCACCAGAAGATGCTTCCCATACTTGTCCAGGATTTTTCGCATGCTGCGGAGCATGCCACGATCCTCCAGCTAAAATTGTGCCAGGAAGCGGGCGTCGTTTTCGTAGAACAACCGGATGTCGCTGATGCCGAGTTTGAGCATTGCGATGCGGTCGATACCTACGCCGAAGGCGAAGCCGGTGTATCTCTCGGGGTCGTAGCCCACGTGGCGGAAGACCTCGGGGTCGACCATTCCGGCTCCAAGTATCTCGATCCAGCCGTCCTGGCCGCAGACGCTGCACCCGCCGCCGGAGCAGAAGGGGCAGGAGACATCGACCTCGGCGCTGGGCTCAGTGAAGGGGAAGAACGAAAGGCGGAAGCGGGTGTGGATGTGCTGGTCGAATCCGCCAAACGTCGCCTGCATGGCCATGCCGAGCACTGCCTTCAGGTCGGCGAATGATGCTCCTTCTTCCACATATAGACCTTCAAGTTGGTGGAACATCGGGAAATGGCTGGCGTCAACGGTATCGGGCCGGAAGACTTTGACCGGCACCACGATGCGGATGGGAGGGCTTTGTGTTTCCATCACCCGCACCTGGACCGGGGAAGTGTGGCTGCGGAGCAGGAGTCCGGAGTCTTCGCCAGGGCCGCCGATGTAGAACGTGTCGAAGCTGTCACGGGAGGGGTGGTCTGGCGGCATGTTGAGGGCCTCGAAGTTGTGGTACTCGTCTTCGATTTCCGGACCGTGTGCAGTCTCGAAGCCGAGTCGGGCGAAAACCTCGACCAGTTCATCGTTGGCTTGGGTGATGGGATGAATTGTACCCGGCTTCCTGCCGGTGCCCGGCACGGTGATGTCGAGTGGGGGGGCGGGGGTTAATGCGGTGCGGCCGCGTTCATTCGTGCGTTCGGCAAGCGCGCTCTGAATTCTCTGCTTGACCTGGTTGGCCAATCTTCCAGCGGCGGGTTTCTGGTCGGCAGGGAGCGAGGCCAGTTCGCCCATAATTTTTCGCAGGCGGCCTTTTCGGCCGAGGTATTCGATGTGCAGGGCTTCTAGGGCCTGGTCGCTGTCAGCCAGTGGGATAGCGGCGAGTGCTTCGTTCTGCAGTTTTTCGAGCTCTGCCAGCATGTGTTCACTTTGCTTCGGTGGCGGTTTTGACGAGCCGGTCAAAGGTGGTGGCGTCGCTTATGGCGATTTCGGAGAGCATTTTGCGGTTGATCTCGACGCCGGTCTGGCTGAGCCCGTTGATGAAGTTGCTGTAGTTGATGCCGCGCATCCTGCAGGCGGCGTTGATGCGGGTGATCCACAGTCTTCTGAACTGTGTTTTTTTGCGTTTGCGGTCTCGGTAGGCAGAGACTTTAGCCCGGTCCACGGCGTCGGCAGCGGTTGTGATTCGCTTTGATCGGCTCCCGTAGTATCCCTTTGCGGCCTTGAGGATGCTGTTTCGCCGCCGTCTGCGGGCCGGTGCGTTCGATGCTCTGGGCATTTATGGTTCCTTCGATTTCAGGCGAGTGCTCGTTTCATTCGTCTCGAGTCGGCGAGAGTAAGGGTGGTTTTGCGGCGCAGTTGCCGCTTCCGCTTGCGGCGTTTGTTGGAAAGCAGGTGCCTGCGGCCGGCTTTGCCGCGCACAACCTTGCCAGTTCTGGTGATGCGAATTCTTTTGGCGACACCCTTTCGGGTTTTTTGTTTGGGCATTAGTCTGCGTCCTTTTTCTTGGTTCGGGCTTGCCTTGGGGCCATGGTCATGCTCAGCCGCCGGCCCTCACGTTTCGGGGGGATCTCGATTTTGGCTACGTCTTCGATTTGGGCGGCGACGGTTTGGAGGAGTTTCTCGCCGACGTCGATGTGGGCTAGCTCTCTGCCGCTGAACAGGACGGAGATGAGGAGCTTGTCGCCCCGCGCGAGAAATTCCCGGGCGTGCTGGAGCCGGTAGTCGATGTCGTGCTGGTCGGTCTTGGGGTGCAGGCGAATTTCCTTGATGTGGCTGACGTGTGACTTTGTCTTGGCCTGGTGGCCGCTGCGTTTCTGCTTGTATCTGTGCTTGCCGTAGTCCATCAACTTGCAGACCGGGGGCTCGCCGTCGGGCATCACCTGCACCAGGTCCAGCTCGGCGGAACGCGCCGCGTCGAGCGCTTCCTGGCGCGAGATGACACCGACCTGGTCGCCGTTCTCGCTGATGAGCCTGACCTGGTCGGCGGTGATCTCCTCGTTAACGGCTAACTTTTTCGTCGTCGTGGGTCACCTCCTTGGTCCGTGCCCTGTTAGTTGTGGTGAGGCCGGGCTGGGCATTGTTATCGTTTTTCCCCGGCCTGGCGAGTCATGGATTCTATCAGCTCTTGCGGGTTTACGGGACCTGTGTCGCCCTGTTTGTATGTTCTGACGGAGACTTGGCCGGTTTCGACTTCTCGGTCGCCGATGATGAGCATGTATGGGATTTTTTGTTTGGTTGCCTCACGGATTTTGCGGCCGACTTTTTCGCTGCGTGTGTCCGCTTCGGCGCGTATGCCGGACTTGGTGAGTTGCGAGCGCACCTCCTCTGCCCTCTGGGAGTGTCGTTCGGTGATGGGTATGACGAGCGCTTGGACCGGGGCGAGCCATAGCGGGAAAGCGCCGCCGTAGTGCTCGATCAGGCACCCGAAGAAGCGTTCGATGGAGCCCATGAGTGCGCGGTGGATCATGATGGGGCGGTGTTCCTGGTCGTCGGAGCCGGTGTAGGTCATGTCGAAGCGTTCGGGGATGTTGAAGTCGAGTTGGATGGTGGTGCACTGCCAGATGCGGTTTAGAGAATCGCGGATGTTCACGTCGATTTTCGGGCCGTAGAACGCGCCTTCGCCCTCCTGGGTGACGTAGTTCAGTTTGCTGGCGGCGAGTGCGCGGCGGAGTGCCAGGATGGACTTGCCCCAGTTTTCCTGCTGGCCGACGAATTTGTCGGGCTGGGTGCTGAGCGCCACCTCGAAGTCGTCGAACCCGAAGGTGCGAAGGATGTGAAGGGTGAAATTGAGGACGTTTTGGATTTCCTGGTCGAGCTGGTCGAGGCGACAGAAAATGTGGGCGTCGTCCTGGGTAAAGCCGCGAACGCGCAGTAAGCCGTGGAGGACGCCGGTTTTTTCATAGCGGTACACGGTGCCCAGTTCGGCCCAGCGGATGGGGAACTCGCGATAACTGTGTTTGTGGGCCTTGTAGATTTGGATGTGGAACGGGCAGTTCATGGGCTTGATCTGGTATTGCTGGTCCTCGATTTGCATGGGTGCATACATGCTTTCCCGGTAGAAGGAGGTGTGTCCGCTTTTGTTCCACAGTTCCAGGCGCCCGATGTGGGGGGTGTAGACGATTTCGTAGCCGTGCTTGTAGTGTTCGTCGCGCCAGAAGTTTTCGATGATGGTTCGTATTCGCCCGCCCTTCGGGTGCCAGAGGACCAGGCCGGGCCCGACCAGTTCATCGGTGGAGTAGAGGTCGAGTTCTTTGGCCAGGCGGCGATGGTCGCGGATTTTGGCCTCTTCGCGGAGCCGGAGATATTCGTCGAGCTGCTTCTTTGTGGGGAAGGTGGTGCCGTAGATGCGCTGGAGCATGGGGTTGTTTTCGCTGCCACGCCAGTACGCCCCGGCGACATAGAGGAGTTTGAAGGCGCCGATGGCGCCGGTGTGGGGGACGTGCGGGCCTCGGCAGAGGTCGGTGAAGTTGCCGTTGGTGTAAGAACTCACTGTGGTGGTCTGAGGAGGTCGTTTTCGCTCGTCGCCGGCGCGCGCGGTGATGTGCGTCTGGTTGCGGAGGTCTCTTATCAGTTCGGCCTTGTATGTATCGCCTTTTTCTGTCGCTTCGGCTTGAGCCTGCGCCGCCGGCAGTTCAGTTCGCTGGAAGGGTTGTTTCTCGGATGCGATGGTGGCCATTTCAGCCTCGATCTTGGGGAGGTCTTCCTCGGTCAGGCGGTGCGGGGAGCGGTGGGGGGAGTCGACCTCGGTCAGGCGGTACGGGCTGTCGACGTCGTAGTAGAATCCCTCGCTGGTTGGCGGGCCGATGGCCAGTTTGGTTTCCGGGAAAAGTCGCAATATAGCCTGGGCAAGGACGTGTGCGGCGCTGTGCCGCATGATTTCGAGGCCCTCTTCGGAATTGGCGAAGATGGGCTCGAGGGAACAGTCGGACGAGATAGTGCAGCTGAGGTCGGCGGGGTGGCCGTCGATCTTGGCTGCTATTGGGTTTTCTTCAGCGCCCGAGTGCGTGTCGGCGAGCACAGTTCCAGCAGTGATACCTTTTGGGTGCTGCTTCACGTGGCCGTCGGGCAACGTTATGTTGGCCAAGGTCACTCCTTCAAGAAACGCGAAAATCTGTGCCTCGCGGACGGGACGAGCAGCACAGAGCCATTATAACTGTAATCCGAATCGGCGCATAGGGAGAAACTCGGACTACAGCTACGAGCTTGTGGTGGGCGATGCTGGATTCGAACCAGTGACCTCTAGCTTGTCGAGCTAGCGCTCTAAACCAACTGAGCTAATCGCCCCTGTTTCTAGCCAGGCCGACCCAGCTGTTATCAAGTTATCCCAGAACCGCGAGGTTGTCAAGCATCCCGTCGCGCTTGGCGAGCGCTGCGCAGTCCCGGTTGCCCACCGCCGCCTTGCCCAGGGGGGTACGATGTACCTGCGCGTTTCCGTTGGGGGAAAACTTGGGATTTGACTCTTTGACCAGGGGCGGTAGACTATAATTTGTTAATGCTTTAGGGAAAAGAGTCCCTGAAAAGGGGATTTCACTCAGCGCGCTGAAATGTTACCCATCTGCGCGCGGTGGCTTCTTTTGCTGGGAGAGCTAAAAGGTGAGAGAACGACAGAAGATCGTGGTGCGGATTGTTGGACTGTTGCTAATAGGTACGGGCATCCTGTTGAATGAATGGGTGCTTGCGTATCTATTCACCGCGGATCAGCACATTGATCCGCTCCCGCACCGGCTGATTATTTATCTATTCCAGTTGGTTTGCATAATTCTCGGCGTATGGTTGACCTGGAAGCCCCCGAGCAATTTCCCCCGCCGGTGGGACGTCGCTATTTCATGCGCGTGCGGACTCTTGCTCCTGTTAGCGGGAACTTTTGTGTTTGGGCGGGTAGCTGGTCACGTCCTTTGGGATCCCTTATTGGAGACAGCCGAGGCTTTTCATGCCAAGATGAGTTTTTACTTTGCTGACTCTGGAAATCATGAGAAGGCTTTAGGCTGGTCCACACATTATGCGGAAGCACAGGAAAAAGGCGGAAGTGGCGTTGTCCTGAAGAAAACGGGAGAAGTCTGCCCCGGGTATACATTATTCGCAGACTGGAACTGTTCGGCTCATTTAATAGATACGGACGGCCGAGTGTTATACACATGGCAGAAGCCCTACAGTGAAGTTTCAAGTGAGGTAGGCCCCGAACAAGACAAGGGAATAATCTGGAGGACAGTCTGGCCTTTCCCGAATGGAGATATGCTGGTTATGCCGGTTAACATTCCCGGTAAGCTCTACAAAAAGGGGCCTCTCCTTAAACTGGACAGGCATTCCGATATAATATGGAAGACTGAGGTGAATGCTCATCATGACATGGACGTCGGTCCAAAAGGTCGCATCTTCGTGTTGAGTGCAGAGAAAAAGGGAGATGTGCGGCATGACGTTTTGAGCGTGTTATCGCCTGGGGGTGATTTATTGAGGAAGGTAGATTTACTGGAGGCCTTACAAGATTCGCGGTATGCAAAGTATTTGCCATTCGAACTTAAAGGGGATATCCTGCATACGAACAACGTAGAACTCCTTAGCGCCGAAAAAGCCACAGGTTTTCAGCGCTTTCAAGAGGGCGATATTCTTCTGTCGTTCCTGCGTATCAACACTATCGCTGTAATGGACGGGAAGACCTTCGAGATAAAATGGGCGGTTAAGGGGCTTACAAGTAAGCAGCACGATCCTGATTTCCTCTCCGGCGGACGAATAATGGTTTTCGACAATGAGTTTGCGGTATGTTCCGAGCCCGTTGTATTGAAGAGTAGAATAGTCATATATGACCTCTCTGAATTAGGACCTGTCTGGAGCTACGTAAATCCGGACTTATACACGTCCGCTTGGGGATGCCAACAGGAACTCCCGAACGGTAATATACTGATTACTGAAACCCTTGACGGGACGCTGTGGGAGATTACAAAGGAAGGACGTGTTGTATGGAAATACAGATCGGTCCGTCAGGCGGATAAGATTATCGGAGATGGTGAGTATATTGGCTACCTGCCCTGGGCGCAGCGATATCCGGTCGACTACTTTAATCGTTCTTTCCGCCAACAATTCCACACGGAGCAGTGAATTCGGGCTCACAGCCGGCGCAGCACACGGTTAAATCCCAATTGGAGGTAGATTCAAATGTTTGGGAGCGATACTATTTTGTTGGAACCGAGCGTAGCTCTGCTTTTCAAGAGCGTTGCGATCGCCTACGTAGGACCGGGAGCGGCTCTTAGCTTGTTGGGAGTTCTCCTGGTGGTGCTCGGTGCCATTTTTTTGGCTTTCTTCGGGGTGCTACTGTGGCCAATTCGAGCGCTGTGGAGAAAAATTACCGGTGGCAAACAGGAGGGAGAACAGGAGGGTACTTCGGAAGAACGTGGGGAACAACTGAGCGCGCCAGAAGACGATATTGTCTGAGGTTGCCATGCTCTCCTATCTCTTCCCCGTGTTCCACGTGATAGACCAGATTCTGGCCTACCTTTTCCCGGCAGTAATACGCTTGTGCCTTTGGGGGGCTTCGAGCGGCGCTCTGGCTATCGGGCTGTATGCGTGCCGCTCGCACCAGGAGCGAATACAGGAACTGAAGGAAGAAAGCCGGAGCATCCGAAAAAGGATGTTTGGGCCCGGCCTGGACTTTAGCGAGTTCTCCCGGCTCGCCCGCAGGAATCTGGGCGTTGCGTTCCGGATGTGCGGCAAAGTCATCGGGCCGGCTCTTGTGTCGTTCGTGATAATTTTTATCGTCGTTCAGTGGATTGGCCGCTCCTACTCCTATCAATTGCCCGAACCAGGTAGTGGCGCGCTTGTGAGTATCGAGCTACCCGCCGAAGAACTGAGCTTTGAACCGGAACAGGCCTTTTCGCGTGGTTCCGGCGGCTCCATCACGCTCTTGCCGCACCAATCTACCGGGGGACGAGTGACCATCCGGCATAGGGGAAAGGTTCTGTATTCCGGGAACCCTTTGTGCCCCCCCGTCCAGGAAGTGGAGAAAAAAAGCTGGGTGAACCTGCTGTTTGAAAGTCAGGCCGGGTACGTCACTCCGGATGCCCCCGTGGACAGCATAAGGCTTGAATTCCAGAGGCGAGTATTTGTCCCGGGTTTGCCGCGGTGGCTTGGCTGTTGGCAGTTCCCCTTTTTCCTGTCATTAACCGCTGCGGCCCTAGCGGTTAAGTTTGGTTTCGGCGTGAAATAGATCGAATACGAATGGGAACCCGTAGCGATACCCCAAGGGTGCCGAGATGGCTGGACATAGCCGGGCATCTGATGGAACAACACAGGCGGTTCTTTGTCACGCTGGCCAACGTGGAGAGCTTTGCACTTGCCAACCAGCGGAAGGAGACCCCCGTCGACCGGCCTATTTTCATCTGCGGGCTCGCCAGAGCCGGGAGTACGATTTTACTGAATTTTCTCGCTACCCATCCGAACACGGCCAGTCACCGGTACAGGGACTTCCCGTTCGTGCATATACCTTACTGGTGGAATTTCTTCCTGGAACATGCGGCCCTGAAGGAGGTCTCGTCTACCGAACGCTTCCACGAGGACCGCATACGGGTCAGCCCGAACAGTCCGGAAGCGATGGAGGAGCCCGTGTGGGTCAGCTTCTTTCCCCGCTGCCACGAGCCAACTCGTTCCGATATCCTGGATGGTGAGAACAGGTATCCAGTGTTTGAGCGTTTCTATCGACGGCACATCCAGAAAGTCATGATAGTGCGAGGAGGGAGCCGGTACCTGGCGAAAAACAATTACAACTTGTCGCGGATCAGGTATCTGACAAAAGTTTTCCCCGACGCGAAAATCGTCATTCCGGTCAGGGACCCCATCAGTCACGTGGCTTCGTCCATGCGCCAACATCACATCTTTTCGCAAAAGCAGCGAAACGATCGGCGCACGAGAAATTACCTGCGCCGCGCCGCCCATTTTGAATTCGGACTCGATCGTCGGCCAGTGAACGTTGGAGATGCTGATGCGGTCCACCGCATACAACACCTGTGGTCGGAAGGGCACGAGCCGGCAGGATGGGCTCACTATTGGCGTTCGGTTTACGCGTTCGTCGCCAATTGCCTCGGTCAGGATGATGGACTGCGGGAAGCGGCATTGCTCGTGCATTACGACGATCTCTGCCGCAGGTCGATCGATACCCTGTCGGCTATTTACGAGCACTGCGAACTGCAGGTTACAACCGCAAAACTGGAACAACAAGCCAATCAGCTTTCGGCCCCTTCGTATTATGACAATCCGTTCTCCAAGGCCGACGAGGAAGAAATCCTTAGAGTTACAGGTGGGGTCCATGACAGAATTCGTGCTATGTGTTACAGACCGAATGGATTGGAATAGGCAACTCAAAAACTGCAACAGATACAACTTTTCCCTTTGCTGGCTCCGTTCAACCTGCCTCCGCATTCCCTTCCGCGCCGAAAAGTCCCGCCGACAACCTCAATCCCTATTTTTGCGTCGCGCTTGATAAGCGCTGCGTGGTTCCGTCGCAAGCTAATACGTGATTGACACCCTGCGGGCGCAGCCCTATGATAACGCGAGGGGTTTTTACTGTGCAGCAGGCGGAGGACCTGGATGGTTGCACGGCGAGCGAGTGCATATCTCGCCTTGGCGGCTGTGCTTGCGGCGATGCCGGAAGGTTGCCCGGTTCGCGCAGATGCTGCCCCGATTGTGCTCCAGACCCTGGCGAAACCTGGTTCAGACGAATACAGACTGCTTGAAGCTGTACTGGCCAAGTTCAACAAACGTCGCCCCGGAATGCAGGTGAGCCTTGCCGGGGGGCGGCTGAAGCTCGACTACCTTATGCGCAGGATCCTTGCAGGCGAGGCGGCTGAGGTTGTGGAGGTCCGAGCCGACGAGGTGACGTCCCTGGTCGAGCGGGGCGCGGTCAGTCGGCTTACGGCCGATTGTATGTCGCCGTACCTGGACTGCCACCCGGCCACTTGGGGGCAGGGCATGGTGGACAAGAAGCTTTATGCGGTTCCGTGGGCCGCGCGGCCCATGCTGCTGCTTTACAACAGGGCAGCCCTTCGGGAGGCGGGCCTCCGCGGCGACCAGCCGCTCGAGACCTGGGATCAACTGCTCCAGGCGGCTGAAAGACTGACGCGCGACACCGACGGTGACGGGGTGAAAGACGTATACGGCTTTGCTCTTGCGGGTAAATGTTCGGCCGATTTGGGCAGACACTACGCCGTATTTCTGGCCCAGCTCGGGGTGCCTTTGCTGGAGAGTCGTGAAGGCGCGTGGTATTTCAACCTCGGCTCCCGCCAGGGACGCCGGGTGATGGGGTTCCTCCTGGAACTGCAAAACTATGCCCCGCCTGAATGCGTGGTGACTGATAACGAAGCGGCGCTCGAGCAATTCCGCTCCGGCAAGGCGGCGATGGTCATGGCGGACCCTGGTGGGCTTGCTTGCAGCGGGGGTGTGCTGAGGGAGGATCAGGTGGGCGTGGCTCCTGGTCCTGCCCCCGCCGAAGGTGAAACTCGCTGCGACGCGGGGTTCAGGTACGTGTGTATTCCGGCGTTCGTTCGGGGCAGTCGGAAGGAGGCAGCGCTGGAGCTGGTAAGGTTCATCGCGGGCGCAGATGCCCAGGAGATTGTGGCGCGCGGCGTGGACGGCTGCACGCCGGTGATTTCGGTGCGGAGCGAAGTCCTACGGGGAGAGTGGTACGTCGGCCGGCCCAGGCTTCGTTGTTTTGCCGGGGCGCTGCAGCACACTGCACCCGTCTTCCCGCCGCTCATCTGGCAGGGAAAATGCTTGGAGGATTGGCTGGGGGGGATTCACTCGCTGTTGATTGGCGACAGGCGCAGCGTGCAACAGGTGGCTGACATGGCTCAGGAGAAAGGCAACCAGGCATTGTCCTGTTTGTATACCACCGTGGGGCATCCTTCGCTCACAGTGGTCTTGGGTATGAGTGTTGTGGGTGTGCTGGTTTTCGTTGTGGTCGCATACGCGGTTTCAGAGCGTTGAGGGAGGCGCGCCGACGGATGCCCGGGCGGTATGCACAGCCGGAGCTTTTAGAGCCCAGGAGGGGGCGCTCCGGTGCGTACCTCTTCCTGGCGCCGGCGATGGCCTTTCTGGTGGTGTTCTTTTTGTATCCGGTGCTGTGGACGGTTTTTGTCAGCGTGTCGGACTACGATCCGGTGACGGCCACGGCGAGGGTAGAGGGGCTTTCGTATTACCGCGAAGTAATCATGAGTGCGGCGTTGTGGCGGAGCATTCTGAACACGGCGTATTTCGGTGCAGTGTATATTCCGCTGACGCTGCTGGGCGCGGCCGTGCTTGCCATGCTGCTGGTCGGGCAGGTCCGTTCGAGGCCGGTGTTGAAAGCAATTTTCTGCGCCCCGTGTGTGGTTCCCACCGTAGGCGCGGCGCTCATCTGGCGCGCCGCATACCTGCCGTTCAACGGTTCACTGGACCGGCTGCTCTGTATCGTGGGCTGGGAGCACGGGCCTGGCTGGGCCGGCTGGCTGGGCGAAGCATACCTGGCGATGCCGTGCATCGCGCTGATGTGTGTGTGGCGCGACACGGGCCTGTTGGCGCTGATTTTGTTGTCGGCGCTTGGCCGCATTCCGCGGTGCTCCTATGAGATTGCCAGGGTGGACGGCGCGACGAAGTGGCAGACGTTCGCCTATGTCACGTTGCCGATGTGTCTGGGCACGGTGGCGCTCTGTCTCATTATGCTGGTAATCAGATTGCAGAACGTGTTTCAGGAAATCTACGTGATGACGGAAGACGGGGGACCGGCGAACTGGACGGTGAATATACCCTTTCTTGTCTATCGGTATGCGTATATCGATTATGGGTGGGGCCGCGCCGCGGCGCTGGCGTCGGTGTTGTTCGCGGTGACAGGCATCATAATCGTTGTCCAGAACAGGATGCTGAACAAGAGGCTCGGCTGGTCTTGATAGCGAAAGATAAGGACAAGCAGCTGGGACGAGGCGGCCGGCGTTGGCGGGCGGTGCTGGTGTGGTTTCTGGCTGTTGTGGTGCTGCTGCCGTTCGCCCAGATGATCTGGACAGCGCAAAGACCCAGGGAGGTGGTTGACCGCTCGTATCGTTATCTTTCGCAGCTTTTGCCCGCACACGAGATGACCCGGCACCTGGAGATAGCCCCCCGCCCGCTGCGAGTGGCGCTGACCAACAGCATCATCGTCAGCGGGACTTGCGCCTTGTTATGCGTTGTGTTGGGCGCGGCGGCTGGCTATGCGTTTGCCAAGAAGGAGTTCCGTGGGAAGACGGCGCTGTTCGACCTTGTGCTGGCCTCCATGGCGGTGCCGCCTGCGATCCTGATGGTGCCGGTGTTCCGGCTGACCGTGGTCCTGCACATCTACGACACATTACTGGCCCTGATCCTTCCGTTTAGCGTGACGGGTTTTGCGATTGTCTATATGAGGTATGCCATTTCGGCGGTGCCCGACAGCTTGATCGAGTCGGCGCGGCTCGATGGCCTGTCCGAGGCGGCAGCCTTGTTTCGAGTGGTGCTGCCGTCGATCTGGCCCTCGGTGCTCACCCTGGCGGTGGTGCAAGGTATCGCAACGTGGAACTTATTTGTCCTTCCCCTTGCAGTAACTGCCTCGCAGGAGAACTACACCGTCGCGATCCTCCTGGGGCGGTTGATGTCCGACTTCGGCGGGCTGATGTGGAACGATATTATGGTTGTCGTGATTGCGGCGCTGCTCCCGATAGCTGTGGTTTTCGTGGTATTCAACCGGTGGATTCTGAAGGGTTCAACAGCCATCGGTGACGAGCATCCGGCGGGGCGGCGACCGTGATTTAGCGGTGCCGATGTTCAGTTTTCGTCGTCAGCCCGATCATCTGAGGACCGGGTGTCGTCTTGGACGGGGTTGTGCGAGGTCCGTTGTTCGGGCGGAACGCCGCGGTTCTCCTCCCACTCTGCCAGGGTCATAATCACTTCGCGGGCCTTGCTGCCCTTATATCCGCCGACAAGCCCTTCGACCGCCATCATGTCGATGAGCCGGGCGGCGCGGGTATAGCCGATTTCGAGTTTCCGCTGCAACAGCGAGACGCTCCCCCGACCGGTCTCCAGAGCGATGCGGCAGGCATCGTCGTAAAGCTCGTCGGGAGCATACTCGTCTTCGGGCGCTTCCTCGTCGCGGCCCAGTTGCTTCACGTTCATCAGATACGCCGGCTGCCCCTGCCTTTTCACGAACTCGACCACGTTCTTTATCTCCCGGTCGCTGACGTATGTCCCTTGCACCCGCACGAGGTCTGAGGTACCCGGCGGCACGAACAACAGGTCGCCACAGCCCAGCAGTTTCTCCGCACCGTTGCGGTCAAGGATGGTGCGCGAATCTACCTTCGACGTCACCTGGAACGAGATGCGCGTTGGCAGGTTTGACTTGATTAGCCCGGTAATCACATCGACCGACGGGCGCTGGGTTGCGAAAATAATATGTATCCCCACGGCGCGGGATTTCTGCGCCAGGCGCGTCACGGAGACCTCCACCTCCTTCGAGGCCACCATCATCATATCGGCCAGCTCGTCCACCACAATTACCACGTACGGCATGTGAGTGGGCGTCTCGTCCTCGTCGTAGTCGTCCCCAAGCCGCTGCTTTATCCCTTCCTCGCCCAACTTGTTGTACTGGGTGATGTGGCGAGCGCCGACCCGGGCGAGCATGTCGTATCGCTCGTCCATCTGCTTCGTCGCCCAGTCGAGCACGTAAGGCGCCCGCTTCATATCGGTGACCACCGGTGTCAGGAGGTGCGGGACGCGCTCGAACATCCCCAGATCGACCATCTTGGGGTCCACCAGGATGAACCGCACGTCTTCCGGCCGCTGCAGCATCAGCATGCTGACAATTATCGAGTTCAGGCACACCGATTTGCCCGACCCGGTCGCCCCGGCGATGAGCAGGTGCGGCATTCGCGTCAGGTCGCTGACAATTGGAGTGCCGGATGCGTCCTTGCCCAGCAGAATCGGCAGGATGAGCTTGTCTTCGTTCCGCTCAAACTCGTCGCAGGTCATCAGCTCGATCAGGCGCACAATCTCCTTGATGGTGTTCGGCACCTCCACGCCAGCGGTTGATTTGCCCGGTATGGGCGCCACCACGCGAACCGACGGGGCCTTTACCGCCATTGCGATGTCGTCGGAAAGGCTGGTGATACGGTTGACCTTGATGCCCGGCGCCAGCGCCATCTCATACCGGGTGACTGAGGGCCCCTTCTCTATGCCAACTACTTGGGCGCCGATGCCGAACTCCGAAAGCGTCTGTTCGAGGACCGAAGTGTTCTTGCCGACCATTGCCTCCAGCGCCCTCTGGTCAAACGGTTCCGGCTGCTCCAGCAGCGAAAGCGGCGGTAGTTCGTAGCCCTTGCCCACCACGGCGGCGGGAACCGCGGCGATCTTCTCCACCGCCGACTGCCCGGCAGCATCGGCCTCAATTCGGTCATGCGGGGGTTTTTCTTCCGCCTGTTCAACCGGCGCCGGCTGTTCCTCGGTCGGTGCGGTCGCCGCCACCTTCCCAGGCTCCGTGTCTATCTCTGCGGCCTCGTGCTCAGGGGTCGGCGGAACAGCCGGCGCCCCGGGCAGCTTAATTTTCGGTTTGAAGCGCGGCTGCGCCGTCGCACGCGCCCGGCTGGCGGCCAACCAGCCCCCAATCCGCCGCGCCGCGGCCTTCGCCCCCCATGCAACCAATTCGTCGGCCGAGAGCAGCAGTCCCCCCAGCGAGATAACCAGGACCGTTACCAGCCAGCCTCCCACCCTGCCGAAGTGTTGCACCAGGACGCCTGACACGGCGATCCCTACTATGCCGCCGCTGCCGGGCATGGAGGTCGTCTCCGGGCCTATCAACTGCGCCGCAGCCGAGGCGGAAACCAGCGTGAGCAGGGCGCCGCAAATGCTCATCCAAGCATCAGTCAGGTCCCGTTTCATCAGGCAGCGGACGGCGAACCCGACCGCCAGGGCCACCCCCACGTAAGCTGCGTATCCGAAATTGGAGGTGAGCCAGCCGGCAAATAGGGCGCCGGTCTGCCCGCAGACATTGCTGAACCCGCCCGCCGCCGGCCACCAGGTTTGCGCCAGGTCGCGCTGGCTGAAAGTTACCAGACTTAGAAACATAAACAACGCCACGAAACCGAGCGCCAAGCTCGTTGCACGCGTGCGAACCACGGCCACCTTGCTCCGGGGCTCCGATTCCATCGCCTGCCTCCGCCTGAGATAACCTGTCTGCATCCGCCTGCCTGCGGACGCCGCTATTATATTTAATTATCGACAGAATAGGGGGCTTTGCTTTAGTGAAAAATTGGACTCTTGTCGGCGGAGGCCCGAACCGGGAACAGCTGATGAACAAGCTTCTCAGACCCGACGCATCGAGAACGCCCGGGCCGGCGGGAATAGAAGGGCGCACACCAGAAGAAAATTCTGCCAAAAAACGCCAAATACGGGTTGAACGCCGCAGGTAAAATGACTATCATGCTGTGCGTAAACGTATGGTTGGCGCTCGGTCGGCACCTTTTTACGGGGAACTGAAATGAACAGAGACGCAAAAATAGGTGTCGTGGTAATTCTTGTGATTGTTGGTCTGCTCGTCATTATCTGGGGCCGCGGCGAGCCCACTGGCGAAGAATCGCGAGTAGGTCAGAACGACCTTGGCAACCTCCCTGTGGCTCCGCCTGCGAACAGGCTCGACGCCGCCACCTCCCCAGCAGGAGCAAGCCTGGGCGACGAGGTCCGCGCCGTCAGCCCGCAGGGGGCGCTGGTAGTGCCCCACGATGAACTCCCTCTGCCGGATGAAACACTAATGCCTGCGCAGCTGGAGGGAGAACCAACGGCCGCCTCGATGCCCGAATCGCGACCAAGCGCCGAGCCGGAATACTGGTACTATACGGTGGTCCCCGGAGATACGCTCGAACTGATTGCCAGTGAGCAACTGGGCGACCGAGAGTGCTGGAAAGAGATAGCCAAACTGAACAACCTGCCTGACCCCTACATCATACATGTCGATGAGAAGCTCAAAATGCCCCCCAAGGAGGGAATGGGCGGAACGGCAGCGGCGCCCTCAGAAACATCGGCTGAACCGGCCGCACCGTCGGCGGGGCAGCGCACCTATACCATCAAGAAGGGCGACGGCCTGATGCAGATCGCGCGGGAGCAACTCGGCGATGCGAGAAGGTGGAAGGAGATCGCCGAACTCAACCACCTGGCCACCCCTGACAGGATAAAGGCTGGCGAGGTCCTTTTGCTGCCGGAGTGACCTCCACCCGCTGCGCCCGGCGGAAAGGCAGCTCCATCCGGCGTCGGTCGTGCCCCGAAAAAATCGGCGAAATGATCCGCATCGGTAACAACCAAAAACCCCCCACCTCGCTCGGCCAGCCTGTCGCCACCATCGGGACGTTTGACGGTGTCCACAAAGGGCACCGGCGGGTGCTGGCGGACCTTCGCAAATGGGCGAGTGAACTCGCAACTACGTCACTGGTGGTCACGTTCGACCGCAATCCGAAAACGCTCACCCGTAGTGAACACGTGCCGTGTATCACCTCACTGGAACACCGGCTGGTGTTGTTTGAGCGGCTGGGGGTCGATGCCTGCGCCGTGCTCGAGTTCGACGCCAGCCTGCGGAGGATGCCCGCAAGGGATTTTGTGGTGAACATCCTTCGTGCGAATCTGCGGGCGCAAGGCATGCTGCTGGGGTTCAACTGCCGGTTCGGGCGGAACGGCGAGGGCGACTACGCCCTGCTGCGTCGGCTGGCCGCAGAGGGCGTCTGCCTGGCGCGGAGGTCGGCCAGGCCGGCGCTGGCCGGAGGGGTGCCGGTGTCCAGTTCAGCGATCCGCAAGGCGATTGAGCAGGGGCAGTTTCACGCCGCGGAGAAAATGCTCGGCCGACCGGTCTCGCTCCTGGGTACGGTGGTGCGCGGCCGAGGCCGGGGCGCCGGACTGGGCTTTCCAACCGCGAACCTCGACCTGCACCACGAGGTCAACCCGCCGAGCGGTGTTTACGTCTGCTCGGCGCGGGTCGAAACAGAATGGCTGCCCGCTCTCATCAGCATCGGGCCGCAGCCCACGTTCCCGCGCTTGCAGGAGGAAGTGGTCGAAGTTTATATCCAGGGTTTCGGGCGGGAAGTTTATGGTCGCGACATTGAGGTCCGATTCGTTCGCAAACTTCGCGACCAGATCAAGTTCGCATCGCCCGAAGAACTCGCCGACCAGATACGGAAGGACGCAGGCGCGCTGGAAGGAGGCCCCCAATGACCCCTGACCAAAATTATGGCGAAGAAACTCTGTCGGCGGCAGGACAAACCGAATTGCTCAAGATAGCGAGAAACGTCGTCGAGGCGGCAGCGAAGGGGCTGCCTGAGCCTGACTGCCGTCCGAGTGACCTGCCCGAACTGGACCAGCACCTGGGTGCGTTCGTCACCATCCACAAGGGTGGCCGACTCCGCGGGTGCATCGGGTCATTCCTTCCCGACAAGCCCGTCTGGCAGGTCGTCGCCGAGATGGCGCGCTCATCTGCGATGAACGATCCCCGCTTCTCCGGCGTGAGCGAGGAGGAGCTCGGCGAAATCGACATCGAGATTTCCGTTCTGTCGCCGCTCAAAAAGACCGATGCCCCGCTGTCGCTCGAGCTCGGCGTGCACGGGATATACGTCAAGCGCGGTTTTCAGTCCGGCACGTTCCTGCCGCAGGTCGCCACGGAGCAGCGGATGTCGAAGGAAGAGTTCCTCTCGTCCTGCTGCGCCCACAAGGCCGGGCTCCCGCCCGACGCATGGAAAGACCCCGCAACGGAAGTCTATCTCTACACCGCGCAGGTCTTCAGAGAAAAAGACGAATAGCCCAGACCGCGCCGTCAGTCTCCCACCTGTTCTTCCAGTGCCTCCGGCTGGAGTGAACTGCGCAATTCCTCGATCTTGTCGATTGGTTTTTCGCGTTGTCGTGTGCGGGGGGGGCTCATGCGGGCGTAGGGCTTACGGGCCGTGTCCATCTGGCTGCCCAGTCTGTCCATTTCCTCCTTGAACGCGCCCCACTGCTTCGCGAACTCGGTAATCAGGTTGGCCATCTCGGACGCCTGGCGCTCCATGGCGGCGTTCTCCGCCGCCTGGCGGACCACGGCCAGCATAGCATAGAGGGTCAACGGCGAGCACAACACAATCCGGCTCTTCAATGCCGTATCCATTAGGGAGGGGTCCATCTCGTGGATGCACCCGTATACCTGCTCGTTCGGGATGAACACCAGCGCACAGTTCACCGTGTTCTCCGCAGGGTTGATGTAGTCCCGGGATGCTGCTTCTTTGACCCGCATTTTCACGTCAGCTATGAACGCCTTGCCGTAGCGCTGGTGCTCGCTGTCCGAGTCCGCGTCGAGATAACGGACGTAATTGGCCAGCGGGAACTTCACGTCCATGTTGAGTTTGAGGCCGTTGGGCAGAGGGAAGGTGAAGTCCGGCCGCGTGGAGCCGGTGTCGGTCTGTTTTTGCTTGAAGTAATTGACCCCCTCGATGAATCCGGCCAGTTGGAGCACATCCTCCGCCATGCGCTCTCCCCATTGGCCGCGGCGCTGAGGGTTCGCCAGCGCTTTGTTCAGCTGCTCGGTGGTCTGGCGAAGTTGGAGAGTTTCGCCCGCCGCCGACTGGATTTGGGACGCCAGCGCCTTGTGTGAGCCCTCGCGGGCCTTGTCGGCGTTTTGGACGAATTGTTGCAACTCGCCCAGCCGTTTCCCCATCGTCTCCAGGTTCTGGTCAATCAGCTTCTTGTCGGTTTCCAGTTCCTTCTTTGCCGCTTCCGTCTGCCCTGACAGCGTCTCCTTCGCCAGCCGGAGCATGTTCTCCGCGTTGGCCTGGAGCGCCTCCTGCGACAGGGTGGCGAAAGCGTCCTTCATCCGGGCGTCGGCCGCACCACGGTGCCGCAGCACAAAATACACGCAGCCCAGGCCTACCGCGATTCCAACAATCAGCCCGACGATGAGTTGAGTCATTGCGGCGCTCCTTTCATTTTGCTTCGCGGCCAATTCTAGCCGTCTGCCCGGCGACGGGCAAGCAAATCTTGATTCCTTCCTCACCGGGCGTTATGAGCGACCGAAAAAATCTCGCTGCGGCGGCTTAGCCCAGTGCCTCCAGGAGCGCCTCAATGTCCGAGGGGGTATGTGTGGCGATGGGCGAGAGCCGGATGCGGGCGGTGCCCTCGGGCACAGTCGGCGGGCGGATGGCCGGCGCCAGTATGTCCCGCTCGAACAGTTTCTTTGACAGGGCGACGGCCTCTGCCGAATCACCAATCATGAGTGGGGTAATGTGGGTCTCGCAGTTGCCGATGTTGTATCCGCATTTACGCAAGCCAGTCTGCAATTGCTTCACTCGTTCCCACAGAGCCACTCGTCGCTCGCGATCCTGTTGAACCATCCGAATCCCGGCGATGGTGGCCGCGCACACCGCAGGCGGCGGAGCAGTGGTGTAAATAAAACTTCGCGCCCGGTTGACCAGCAGGCCAACGAGGTCCCGGCTGCCGGCGACGTATCCGCCGAGGCTCCCTATGGCCTTGCTGAGGGTGCCCATCCCCACGGGTATTTGCCCCTCGACGCCGAAATGCTCCGCGGCGCCGCGGCCGTTGTTCCCCAGCACCCCGGTCGCGTGGGCCTCGTCAATCATCAGTCTGGCGCCGTGCTGCTCGCAAGCCTCGACCAACTCCGGCCGCGGCGCAAGATCGCCGTCCATGCTGAACACAGTATCGGTGACCACCAGCGTCCGGCCCCGTCGCTTACGCCTGAGCAGTCGGCAGAGCGCGCCGACGTCCCTGTGTGGATAGACACGCACGGTTGCGCCGGACAGCCGGCAGCCGTCGAAGATGCTGGCGTGGTTGAGCCGGTCGCAATACACCGTGTCGCCGCGGCCGACGAGCGCCTGAATGGTGCCGACGTTTGCCATGTAGCCGGTGGGGAAGACCACGGCCGCGTCGGTCCGCTTGAACCTCGCTACGAGTTCTTCAAGTTCGCGGTGGAGGCGCATCGTGCCCGAGACCAGGCGCGAGGCGCCGCTGCTCGTGCCGTATTCATCGATTGCGCCCTTGGCCGCCTCGGCAAGCGCCGGATGGCCGGCCAGGCCGAGATAATTGTTCGAGCAGAAGCACAGGACCTGTCTGTCACCGACCCGGACCCTCGGGCCCTGGCAGCCCTCTATTGTGATCGGCTCTCGAAGCAGCCCGGCCTCGGCGAGGTCGTCGAGTGTCTTTCGCCAGTCAGACATTGTGTTGCACCGGTCGTCACCCCGCGACTAAACCTCGCGTGATGCGTGTGGCGCGAAACTCGCCGCCACAGTGCCTCACGCCTTTCCCGCTCGAATATAACATATATGACCGTGCACCATCACGCAACCTGCTGGGGCAACAGGGTTATTGAATTTTTGGTGTTGACCGCCGCCGATAACCGAATTCCGCCGGAAAATGCTACTCTTGGGCAGCAGAATCCAGCAGTCTTGACATGCAGCGGGGAGAATTGAATGACCCTACCTCCAGGCCCGCCGGATTCCGCACGAGTGGGCATAACGCGCTCGCACCCATATCGGGTACAAGAGTTCCTCGCAGCTCGGATGGTCGTGGCACGATTTGTGGCTTAACGCCCATGTTTCACATTCACGCACACTCATTTGTTGGCCTTGAGACGGACCGGAAGCCGGTATTCGTCGAATCGAAAAGATTAGGCGCGCGGTTGCAGGAACAGATGGCCCAGCATATACTGGCAGCGGAGAAAGGGTTAGGCCGGCCAAAAACGGTCGGCGCGGCACGTTCAGCGCTCCAAGACAGGGAACATTCTCTCTTGCTTTGCTCCTGGAGGGCGCTCGAAAGACTTTATCAGCTGCCCCTCCTCACGGAGGGAACAGTAGAGGGTTTGCAGGATTGAATCCTTCGGAAGATACCTTCTCGAATCGGGTGGTGTTTGTCTCTGACTGGCACTTGCCGCCGGAGCATACCGCGCAGACGGACTTTTTCGTCCGCTTTGCTGAGGAGGTGTGCAAGGGCGCTGATCGGTTGTTTGTGCTTGGTGACTTGTTCGCCGCCTGGGTGGGGCCGAAACATATCAGCCGGGCCGGTCACGCCCCTGTCCTGGAGGCTCTCCGGCGGCTGGCGTCGTCGGGGCCGACTGTGACTGTGCTTTGGGGCAATCGGGACTTCCTGCTGGACAGCAAAGTCACGCAGCAGTATGGGCTGGAGCTGGCGGGGGACGTGTGGCGTGGCAGGCTAGGCGGAAAGAGGGCCAGGCTCTCGCACGGCGACGAACTGACCGAGGACGACCGGCTCCACAAGGCGCTGCGCGCCGCTATCGGCAATTTCCCCATCAGTACCCTGGTCAAGGCTATGCCGACGGGTATAAGTGGTGTGCTCGCCGGAGCACACCGGTGGCTGAGCTCCGAGCGCCGCACCCGGCGCAAGCGCAAAAACTTGCGCCCCGCCGAGAGCGTTATGCGCGCCGACTTCGAGTCGGGCACTGACTTGATTGTCATCGCCCACTGGCACGAGCCCTCGATCCAGGCTGACGCGTTCGGCATGCCTGGAAAGACACTGGTCAGACTCGGTGAATGCACCGACACCGAGGCGGTTTACGCGGAAATGACCGATGAGACCATCCAACTCAAGCACTTTCCCGTCGCTAGAAAGGAAGGAGGAGATGATGTGTGAGAAGAAAAGACGGTGTCAGAAGCCCGGAAACCTGAAAGGCAAGCCGGAGGACTGCTCGCCGGAGCAGATCAAGAAATGCCACGGCGATGTAAAAGAACATCCTTGCGTCAAGGAGCAGAGGAAGTGATTTCCTTTGCGGCCGGCGCCAGGTCCCGCCCGCGGAGCGCGAACCAGAGCGTGCCGAGCACGCCGAAGCCAAAGGCGGCGTACAGGTTGACGTGAGGGTCTATCTTCCAGAGGAACGCGCCGCCGAACGCTGCCAGGGAGACGACCACGTCACGAATGAGGTAGTATAGACCGAACATCGCCGCCTTCCGGTCCTCGGGCGCGAGGTCCATAATCAAAGCCTTTCGGGTCGGCTCGCCGAACTCTTTTAGACCTCTCAACACAAACACGGCCGCCAGCGGCCAGAACGACTGGCAAAAGCTCAGCACGAGCGGAAACGCCGTGAAGAAACAAAATGTAATCACCACGAACGGCTTCTTGCGGGTGCGGTCGGCGAGGTAGGCGATGGGAATGTAGATGAGCATTGCCGTCGCCATCTCGATCGCTGTCAACAATCCGAACACCGGCGCCGAGACAGGCGATGCGACCGTCTTCATACACCATAGGACGACAAAAGCGTACGGGATTTGCTCGCAGAAGCGCACGAGGATGTCGGCCACGAGCAGGTTCTTCAATTGCCGGTTCATCTGGTTGAACACGACGAACGGGTTCCGTTCGCCCCTGCGTTCCTTTGTGCGATCGTGCTGGTCGTCTTGGATAAGAATTTGCTGAAGCACGGTCGCCACAACCGCCATCGCCAGCGCTGCAACGAACGCCAGCCGCACACCCGTTTCCTCGCCCCACAGCGCAATGCACATCCCGCCGACGAGTGGCCCGAGCGCCATCGGAACACGCCTCACCATCGAGTGCATCGTCACGCCCATCGTGCGCTTGCGCGTCGGCAGTACGCTGGCGACGAGCTTCATCGTCGCCGGCAGCGAGATTGCTGTCCACGACAGAAAGAAGAACGAGCCGCCGATGACCGCCTGCCACGCCGGAATCAAGATAACGATGAGGAACCCGGTCATGGCCATTACGTTGAAGATAAGCAGCGAGCGTTTTGTGCCGATGCGGTCGGCAAGGTATCCGCCCGGGAACGCGTACAATGCAGAGAGGAGGTTGTCGAGGCCGTTCAAGAGGCCGACGGCGATGGCGCCGCCACCGAGCGCAAACAGGTAAATCGGCAGGAACCGCTCGGCCATCCGCTCGCCCATGCCCACAAGGATGACCATTCCGAGCATGCCGACGATGCTTTTCTTGAGGCCGAGGAAATCGGTTAGCTTTTGGAGGCGCGTCATGCCCGGGCTTGTCCGCAGTGTCAGCTGATGGCGAACGGCGCCGCGTGCCTGTGCAGGTGCCGCTCAAGCGCAGCGTAGTGCTCTTCCTCATGTGTCCGGAGCGTGTCGTAGAGACGGTCGCGGAAGATATAATTGCCTTTCGCCTTGCTGGTGAGGACTGAGCCGAACGTCACGTGCAGTAACTGGCGGGCGTCGAACTGGTCGAGCAGCTCAGGGAGTTCTTCGTCGGTCAGTTGGTCCGGCCGCTTGACCTTCGCCGGGTCGGCCGACACGTGATAAGTCGCCCGGTCCGTCTCCCAGCGCTGGAAAGCGAACGCCAATATCTCCCGGAACAGTTGCGGCTCGACGCGTGCCACCGCGCGGAGCGCCTCGAGGTAACTTGTGCCCGCGGTTTTCACGTGCACTAGGCCCTCCGCACACCGCGCCGCGACCTCGTACACGCTGAACTTGTCCGAGCCGGAGTGGATGCTGATTTTATACGGCCCCAGCGTCTTGGCGATGGCGACGTGCTGGCGGAAGGGTTTTTCGAGCAGATGGACGTCGCCTTTGTAGTCCACGCCCTTCTCGAAATCACCGACGAACCGGGGCGCCAGGCTCACCGGTCGGACGCCGAGTCGGGCGAGCTCAGCTGCCACATAGTAGTGCTCCTCCGCCGAGGTGGGCGAGTCCGTTTCGTCCACCGACATCTCCAATTCAAACGGCCGGTCGCCCATCACCGATTCGAGGTGGCGGTGCATTGCCGCCGTGTGTGCGACTGCCGCGCCATATTTTGCCGCTGCACGCGCCGCCGCCTCGTGCGAAATGTGCAAACTGCACTCGCCGAGGTCGAATGTTTCGCCTCCGTATCTCTTGTCGTTATCTGCGCGGGAGGTCTCCAGTTTATCCCACGGCACGGATTCCAGCGCCTCTTTGAGCGCCGCGGGCTCCATCGAGTCGGCCGCGTCGTTGCCGTGGTCGCTGGGGGCGATGGTGAACATGCT
>JAUWIN010000074.1 GCA_030605345.1 Candidatus Brocadiia bacterium | reverse complement strand
TCGCCGGGCGGTGCGAGGAACCCAGTCGTGCTCCCGAAGCTCGTCCAGGATTGCACCACGTATCCGCGGCACAGCGAAGGTGCTGAACTCTGTCTGCCGGCCTATGTCGAAGTCGTCGAGCGCCGAGATCAACCCAATCAGGCCCGCAGCAACCAGGTCCTGTTCGTCGAGTATCGGTGGCAGATAGACAGACATCCTGCGGAGAACATAATGGACCAACGGCAGGAACTCGCGGATAAGTTCCGCTCTTGCTTCTCTGTCATGTTTTTGCTTGAAGCGTTTCCACTTGTCTCGGTGTCTGGTCAGCATGGGCCCTCCTCAAAAGTGGTCAGCCCGTCGAGGCCGAACGGCTCGCAGCCGAATGGCCTCCCTTCGGGGCTGAGCCTCAGGGTCGAAGACCGGCTCGAACGACGGCGGGGCCGAAGGTCACTTCGTTACCCCAAGGATGCTGCGTGTTGCTCGGCGGCTGGCGCGAGTTCCGCCGGGATAGGGTCGGGGGCGGCGCAGCGCCACTTGCGCGCGTTGGACAGCGCCTTCGACAGTTCCCTCCGGCGCAATTCGAGCAGCCGCTCGTTGTCCTCTTCCAGCGAAACCGTCTTCTGGATGGTCTCAATTACTTCGTCGAACAGGGGGTCCAGTTGCTTGCCAACCCGGTCCCGTTCGGCGGACGGCGCAGACATCCACTGCTCGCGCACCGGGTCCAGATCGGCTTCCAGCTGCTCGATTTGGTTGAGGACCTCATCTTTCTGGTCGATGAGTTCCACGAACTCAGCCAGGTTGCCGCCGTCACCGAGGCAGCGGCGCTGCCGCGATGCCAGGCCGAACAGCATCTGATACAGGACAGACTCTTCGGAATATCCTGCGCCCAGTTGCGCCGACACGTGCTTGCTCAGGTGTGCACCGTGGCCGCCGTTCTTCTCCGCGTTTCTCATCAGGGCTTCCCTCCTTTCCGGCGTGAATGACGCACGGCACGGTGCCGAGACGCCACATCGCCGTTCATTCAGCCCGAAAAGTTCTTGAAAGAACCTCCCAGAGCGGCTGACGCCCGGTTCGGGCGCACCACATGTAGCAAACAGTGTGCCGAGCACCGACATCTAGCGGGCACAGGGCGGGGAATGCTGTCTAATCTCTTGCGAAAGCACGCGTTACGGCGGCGGGAAATTTGCCGCACGCGCCCGGAGATGACCTCACACACACTATCAACTATCAAAGTGATAGGCCCAGCGCGTGCGGTTCTGCGACATAACCCGCCCCACAGAAGCCCAGCCTGTCGTCCGTCACGAGCCGCCGGCTGGTCGCCCTTACTAGGCCACGTCGGCGTTCATTCGCGTCGTTTTCACAGATACATTGCAGGGCTGTCCTGCACCACAGAACGATGCTTGACACCTCCCCGGAGATAGATAATATGCACACGGAACGGGTGCCTTGAACTACAGGGGGCGAAAGGAGGGCGGGATGAGCATCAATAAGACGCGGGGTTTTCTGTATACACTGGCCAAGCTTCTGGGCGATGTGAACGCCGTGGGTAAGGGCAAGACCGGCAAGCGTGTTGCCCGCCGCGCCGCTGGCAAGGCGACCGGGAAGATGTTCCGGAAGCTGTTCAAGTAAAACCACCCCGGTGTGCTTCCGCAGACAGGTTGCGGGAACCCGCGCCTGCTTTCTAACGCTTCGCAACAGTCAAGTCGCATCCCGGCCGGCAGGGGCGGAATTAGCCAGGTACTGAGAAACTCGCATGGCCACGGAAGAAGCAAGGGGGTTCTGTCCTGAGTGCGGGCGGAATGTGTTGATTCGCCGCCCTGGAACGAATCACCTGTTGCATCTTATTCTCGCCATTATCACAGGCGGCCTCTGGATTCCGATATGGTTGCTTTGTTCTATCCGCACCGGCGGCTGGCGGTGTACCAACTGTGGTGCGCGAGTGGGTGGCGAGACTTCCAAGGCCCCGCTCGCTGTCCTTATTATCCTCCTCCTACTCCTTATCGCTGTTATCGGGTGGTTTTGCTCTGACCGCAATAAGGCGGCAGCGGGCAAAAGGGAACGAGCAAGAGCGGTGGAAAAATCTGAGCCTGCAAAAGAAAAACCCGGGCACCTCGAATCCCAGTTCGCTACTCAAGATGCCTATATACGGTACCTGCGCACCGACCGCGCCACCCGGCGCGTGGGATTCAAGCAAATCGAACGACGCCATGGGGGCGACTCCGCCATCCTGGTCGTGCACGTCGATGACAGGTGGCGCGAACTGGATTACGACCGGCGTCGGAGCTATTTCGAGGCGCTGGGAAAGCGGTGGATCGGTTTCAACCCCCAAAATCGTGTCAGGTTAGTCGCCGCAGGAAGCGGCCACCTGCTGGGCGAGTATTCCGCTGATAATATCAGCCTGCAAAGATAACCACGGCGGGTCACCAGAGCCAGACCAGTCTGGTGCCCGCCTTCACGTGAAAAAATTCCAAATAAAAACTTGATACCGCTGTAACAGCGATGATAGTATCGGGTGACGTAGGAGGACGTGGTGTGTTCGGCGGCTGACGTCTGCCTCATCGGCGTCAGCGGCGTAATCTTCTGGGAGGTGGTGTTATGAGAGTGGTTGGAGTGATTTTGCTGGTGCTCGGGGTGGTCGGGGTGCTCGTAGGGCTTTTCCCTGGATCACTGGGTGGCGTGGAGAACCCGAAGCCCGGGTTCGGCTGGCAGCAGCAGACCGCCGTGGTGGCTGGCGGGGTAGTTTTCATTGCCGGCCTGATTGTCGCCCTGACTGGCGAGAAAAAGCACCGCGCGAAAGCGGCCGCAGGGCCGGGAGCCGTTCCCGAGCAGCCGAAACCTGAAGGACCCCCGAAGAGCGAGTAAGAGCCGCACCGCTCGCGAGAACGGGGCTTGGCAGAGTCCGTAGCATGGGCGCACCGGCGCGGTCGCCGGCGCGCCCATGTGGACCCGCATCTACCGGTAATACTTGTCCACGGCATCTTCCAGTTCGCTGGCGCTGGCGACGGCGCTCCTCACCGGCGCCTCCAGGTCCTTTGCGATTTCTGCCAGTGCCCTGACGTCGAGCGGATTAGCCATCGCCACCACCACGGTGCCTTGCTCTTCTCGGATCGGTATGGCGCGGTGGCGCCTGGCTAGGTCGGGGTTGAGGTTCCTGATGAGTTCCTCCGACAGGAGGGTCTGCCGGAGGTCAACGAACTCCCTGCCCAACTGTATGCTCCAGGCTTCCTGGAGGTCGCGTTCGGTCACGCGGCCGATGTCGAACAGGATGTGGCCCAGTATCTCGCCGGTCTCGTGCTGACGGGAGAGGGCTTCTTCGAGTTGCTGGTCGGTTATTTTTCCCTTTTCTCGCAGGATTTCGCCCAGTAACTTCCTCGAGATATCCCTGCTTCGCTCATCGGTCATCATTCGCGATTCCCTCCTCAGTATTCCTTGAGGCGCCGGACCAGCCGGCAGATTTGCTGTATGTTTGTCTTTTCCACCGCCACTTCGGGGTCCGCCGGGTTGAGTGCCCTGAGCCGGAGGGTGTGGTGGTGGGGGAACGCCTGGCGGAAAAGGCCGTGCTTCGGTGTTCGCGCATACACGTAGTCGCCCGATGCGATGTCGTCGGGTTCGACCATTTTGAATACCAGGACTTCGCCCAGTGAGAACCCGGTGTCGGCGGCGCCGCGCATGCTGGAGCCGCACAGCTCGGCGGCAAAGAACGTCCCTTCGCCCAGTCGGTTGAAGTACATGTCGCGCACCTTGTGCCCGGCAGGCAGTCCGGCGGCGTCGAACTGGATGTCGAACCCGGCGCCGAGTTTGAACACCGGCAGGTGCACCACGTCGGGCAGTTCCTCCTTCCCGCGTCCCGCCTCCTTTTCGCGGCTGGTCAGGGCGCCGATGAGGCCCTCTAGTTTTCGGATAATGACCACTTTTTCCGAGAGATACTCCTCCGGCGGCGGAAAGGGGAGCGAATCGTCCAGAACATAATCCGCGGTCACGCCCAGAGCCCTTGCAATCGCCAGGGCGTCATCGCCCTTCGGCTTCTGGTTGGCCTGTTCGTAGCGCTGAATCTTGTTCCTGCCGAGGCCCGCCCTGTCGGCGAGTTCCGACTGCTTCAGGTCCTCTCGCTCGCGGAGTGCTTTCAACTTTTCCGAAAAGTTCATACGTTCAACCTTTCCTGATCCGCCGAAAAATAGTATAAGTCACAAGTCTCGGAAAGTCAAGCATGTATGGCCTGATTTCGGACATTTTTGCAAAAAAAATCCCGTCAGGCCTTGACAGCCAAACACAGTTGTGGTAGATTTAGCCGCAGCAGGGCACGAAAGGTGACCGCCACGGCCTCCTGGTCGTCCTCGTTAGCCCTGTTCCCGGCGCGGTTGATGTGGTCCACCAGCGCCACTCCTCGATGAGAGCCAGAAAAGAGGCGCGGGCAAAGTGCGGGGTCTAACTGTCCTTCAACAGGTGCGAAACTCGTCACGCCCTGGCCTATAAGGCCACACGTCTGTGTGGCACCGCCGGCAAGCGGACAGCCCCGCCATGTCGCACAACGCCGAAGGAGCGTGCCGATGAAGAACCCTGATAGAGCAAAACCTGCCATCGCCAAGACACCACAACAGCAGCACAAAGCCGCCCGCAAGCTTGCTGAGGAGAATGTTGGTCAGCCGCTCTTTGCCGCACATCTTGACACAGCACTCCTGTACTCAGTGCACGATGTGGCCGTACTGGCACAGGTGAGCAAGGCGGTGGTGGTCAAACTTTGCCTCGCCGGCGAGATGCCGGATTGGATTGAGGTCGAAGGGCGGAGGTATTGGCCGAGGGCCGCTGCTGTGGACGCGGTCGCAGAGGCAATCTACGCCGCAGCGCGGGAAAAGCCCCGCCGCAAATCGGCCTGAATGCGCCACGTTTGTTGTTCCTTCCGATGGCCCATGTGTTTGCGGCCATCTCGCACCTTGGTCGTTCGACCTGGTCTTCGACCCTGAGGCTCAGCCCCGAAGGGAGGCCGAGCGGCTCTCGACGGGCCGGTCATCATTCAGAAAGGAGACAGAAAATGGACAGATGCAATACGAAAACGCCGGTGAAAAACGACACCCGGCCTGCCCGGCGCCGAAAAGTCGCCCGGATGCTTGCCTCCGGCAAGAGCACCCGCGAAATCGCCTGCGACCTGAACGTGATGGAGGACACCGTCCGCAGGGACATCAAGGAACTTCGCCGACAGGCGGCCGAACGCCGACCGTGGCAACACCCCACCGCCTGCGCCGCAGCATTCATCGAAGCGGCCGAAACCGCACTCCAAAAGGTCAGAGCCGCTCAAAACCAGATCGAACACGATACCACGATCTACCACAACCTGGTCAAACTCGAATGGACCATGCTCATTAAGTTCATCGAGATGAGCAGCCAGCAAGCGACAGCAAAAACCGAGGTGCAGAACAATGAAAACGAAGACCTTTCCAACTACACCAACGAGCAACTGCTCCAGAAGGCGCGCGAACTCGGCATCGACGTCACCGGGTTCGAACGCGCACTCCGCCCCGCCGAGGCAGCCCGGGCGGAAGAAACTCCTCCGGACGATCTCGGCGAAGCGGCTTGAACGATACATACTCGCCAGGCTCGACCGCAGAATCGAGTTCGCACTACTGTGGCACAAAAACACCCGCGGCCAGCGGATGACCTTCGAGCACCGCCATTACCTGCTCGGCATCTACCGCGACCGCTCGCAAAGCAGGGTGTTCAAGAAGGCGGTTCAGTGTGGCATTTCCGAACTGCTCATCATCGACGCGTTAGAAGCGGCAAGCCGTGGGCTTGCCTGCCTCTACGTGATGCCCACGCAAAACAAGCGCGACACTTTCGTTGCCAACCGGGTCTCCCGGGCAATCACCGCCTCGGCATTTTACAGGCGCCTGTTGCGCAGCGGCACCGGCAAGGCCAACAGCACCGGGCTGAAGCACTTCGGCCCCGGGGTCATCAGTTTCGTCGGCTCCAACGCCGAAAACGAGTTCATCGAGTTCCCCGCCGACCTCGTGATCGTGGACGAACTCGACCGGTGCAGCCAGACCAACATGCCGCTGGTCCGCGACCGCCTGGCCGCCAGCCCGCACAAACTCGCCGCATACGCCAGCACCCCCACCCACGTCGAGTTCGGCGTGGCAAGGCTGTTCGACCAGAGCGATGCAAAAGAGTGGTTCGTCAGGTGCGAAGCCTGCGGCACCGCACAATTGCTCGACTTCTTCAAAAACGTCATCCGGCAGGAAGGCGAAGACCAATACGACCTGCTCGACCGAAAATGGGCGAGGGCACACGGCGCCCTGAGCCGCGACATCCACGTCTTCTGCGCCAAGTGCGGCCGCCCCATCAACAGGCTCGCACCCGGCGAATGGGTCCCGAAGCACTCAGGCCGCGCCGTCTCCGGCTACCACATCTCGCAACTGTTCGTCCCCACCATCCAGGTGCGCAGGTTGTGGGAAGACTGGCAGAAATCGCTCCGGAACGACTTCGAGCGGCAGCGGTTCTATAACAGCCTGCTCGGCGAGCCATACTCCGCCCAGGGCAGCGGCCTCTCGCTGGCCGACCTTGTTGCCTGCTGTCGGGATTACGAACTGCCCGTCAGCGCCGTCGGCTGCACCATGGGGGTGGACGTGGGCGAGTGGATGCACGTCCGCATCAGCGACCATCCCCACCCCGATGTCCGCCGCGCCGTCTATATCGGGCGGGTCAAGACAATCAAGGAGCTCGACCACCTGCTGGAAAGATACGACGTGCGCTGCTGCGTGGTTGACGCCCAGCCGGAGGCGCTCCTCGTCCGCAAGTGGCAGCAGAACCACCGCCGCGGCCGGGTCTGGCGGTGCGTCTATTCGGACAACGACCTGCGCGAACTGCGCAAGGATTCTGCCCAGGCCATACTCCACGTCGCCCGGACGCCCGCACTCGACGACGCCACCGAGGACATCCTGATGGGCCGAAACTGGCTGCCGCGGAACGCCGAGACCCTCGACGCCGGCGAATTTGTCGCACAGATGACCGCCCCCGCCAGGCAGATAGTCACTGCGCCCAACGGCACCAAGCGATACGTGTGGACCAAGCCCGCCGCTGACCACCACCGGCACGCGGACAATTACGACAAACTCGCCTCGCAGGGCTGCCAGCCGGGCGGGCCGGTCAAGATTGTGACCGGCGGCTCGGTCAGAGCCTTCCCCTCGCCAACGGGCAGGGTCTTCAGCGCCGCGTGAGCTGAAACAAGGAAACCGAAATGCTCGATTTGTTGGATACGCTCATCGTGCGCGAGTTCATCGCATCGCTCCCTCCGCGTGAGCGGCAACTGGCGAAACTGCTGATGTCCGGCCACACCCAGACCTCCGCCGCGCGCCGACTCGGCATCACCGCCCGCGCCGTCCGCTATCGCATGCGCCACATCCGGAGAAATTTTGGGACCTGGAAATGTGGCCGCGAGTGACGCCCGCCGGGTACGACATTGAGAAACCATGTTAAAACTGTGGCACGGCCGTTTCGGGAAAAACCGCCTGGCGTTTTCCTGTTTCGCCGCACTTTCTGGCGTAACTCTGTGGAGGAGCATCACTGTGAGCCGGACGCCTGAACAAACCGACGTGCGCTTCGAGCGGCTGAACAGGGATATAGACTTCCTCGCGTTCAACATCACCCGGGCGGCGTCAACCAGGGACGACCTGAAGCAGGAGATGGCTTGTCTTCTGCTCACCCTGCCGCCGGGCCAGACACGGGCTTGGTACCTCAGCCGATTGGGCGACCACGCCAGGAAATACTGGGGCCGGCGGATAGTGGACGCACCGCTGGGCCGGAACGGGCGGCCGATAATGGAACGGCGCACCACGCCCGTCGGCGGCTTGGCGGAATTAGACCGTCTGGCCGGCGCGGCGTGAGACACATCCAAGCGTCAGGCCCGGCGAGCCCCCAGAACGCCGAACACGACATAGAGGCGGAAGTGCTGCGAGCGCATCCGTCAATGAAAGGAATGCTGATGGAGTTTCCGGAGACCATCTGGCGTCTTCCAGCTGAGGTCCGCGGCGAGGTGCTGCGCTTCGCCAGCCAGATACAGTTGGCTCGCGGGCCGGCGCCCTCGATGGGCGAAGTTACCCGCCACGGCAGCCGGTTCGTCACCTCTGTCAGCGCGTCATACGTGGGGCCGTATAACCCCGCGAGCGTGGGTGTGGAGGTGAAGAAGCGGATGCGGCTTGACCCGCAGATTGCGCTTGGCCTCGCCGCCATCAAGGCCCCTGTGATAAACGTGACCCGTGACGGGTCGTGGTGGGTCGAGGGCGGCAGCGAACAGGTGCGCAAGCTGGTGAAACAGCTGCTGCGGCCGCTGGTCCGCCCGTTGTTTCGGAGTTGCCTCAACGCGGTCGAGTTCGGCCATCAGGCGCACGAAAAGGTCTGGGAGCTGCGGCGGCTCAACGACGGCATGTTCTATACATACAAGAAACTCAAGGACCTCGAGCCGGGCACGTTCGAGTTATACACCGACGAGAACGGCCGGTATGCGGGCCTGAAGCAGCCGCACATGGAGGCGCCCATCGCACCCCAGAAGACTTTCGTGATGACCCTGAACAAGGAATGGGGCAACCTTTACGGCCGTGGTCGGCTCGACGCTGCCTACGACCCGTGGTACTGGTCGTCTGTGATTTATATGTTAGCCAACCCTTACTTCGAGCGGAAGGCCGACCCGGTGGTCAAGGCTCACGGGCCCGCCGAGATGCGGCAGAACCCCGAGACCGGCGCCGAGGAGCACACCCTCGATTCGCTCAACGCCACGTTGGGTTCACTCCGCAGCTCCGGCTCCATCGCGCTGCCCGACGAGCGCGACGAGCAGGGGAACCGAAGGTGGGACGTGGAATACCTCCTCGACGACCAGCGCGGCGAGATGTTCAGGAGCTACCTCGAGCATCTTGATGCGAAAAAGCTGCGGGCGCTGTTCGTCCCGGAGCGGTCGCTGACCCAAGACGGCAGCGTCGGCTCGCACGCCGCCGCAAAGCAATACGCCGATACGTTCCTCCTGATGGAAGCCGGGCTGCTGCGGGACGTGGTGGGCCAGATAAACCAGTTCGTAGTCGGCCCGCTTGTCGAACTCAACTTCGGGCCGGCAGCCCTGGGCGACGGCGTCCGCCTGGCGACCACAGGCATCAGCCAGCAGAATGAGCAAATCCTCGCCGAGGTGCTCCGGCTGGCGGTGGAGGCGGAGAAAGACGGCGGCAAGACCGCCGAACTCATAGACCGCATCAGGCTGCTCGAACAACTCAACGTGCCGGTGAAGGACGACGAGGAACGTCCCAATCGCCGTGCGTAAATATGAAACAGGCACCAGACCGGAGAGAAACAGATGGCTGAATCAAGCGAAGTGTATTGGCTGGTTGCTCCGGCGGACGAGATGGCGCTCGACAACGGGGGGAAGTTCTGGAAGGAACTCATCCATCAGGGCAGATGGACGAACACCCGTGCCGGATTCACCCTCCAGGTTGACCACGGGCGGCTGGAGAAGTGGAAGCGCAGTTTCGACGAGATGCGCGGCGCCGGAATCCGCGTCCCGGTCCCCTGGGGCCACAGTTACGACCCGCGCGCCAACGCGGGCTTCCTCGAAGAACTCGAACTCCGCGACAGCGGCCTGTGGGGGCTGCTCAACGTGCCCAACGAGGAGGACGCGGCAAGGCTCGGGAAAACCGTCGCCGGCGTCTCCGTGTCCATCAACCCAAACTTCACCGACGGCGCCGGACGCGAGTGGGGCGAGGTCATCGAGCACGTGGCCCTCACCAACCACCCGGTCGTCACCGAGCAGGGCGACTTCATCCAGGCGGGGACGCAGAGCGACGAGGAAAAGCGCGCTATCACCCTCCAACTCGACACCGCGGAAGACTCGCCGGACCTGGAGGCGGTCAGGCAAGAGTTCGGTATCCAGGGCGAACTGAACCGCCACAACTTCGTCGATGCCATCAAGGTAAAGTTCGACCAACTGAAATCGGAACTGGAAAACTGCAAGGGCGAACTGATTGAACTTCGAGCCATCCATCTCGACCAGGCCGACGAAGGGGGCGAAGACGCCGAGGATGGAGCGCCAGCTGACGACGAACGGGCTAGCGATTTGAACAACCGGCTGTAGCAACTGGAGCGTGAACGAGCGGAACACCAAGTTGACGACGCGCTGCGGCGGGGCAAGTTCACCCGCCCGGCCGCCGAGGCACTGCGGGAACTGGTCGCCGCAGGGCTCGCGGTCAACTATTCGTTCGACACCGCCGGCGCCGACCTGGCCGGACTGGCTCGCGACATCATAGCGAACACCCCGCCAGGCGCTGCGGTCGATACCGCCGAGCACACCAAGCTGCATCCGATGCCGAACCCGTCGGCCTCCGGCATGAACGACGCGCGGGCGGCGGAGCTCGCACGCGAGAACAAAGCCCTCGCCGGCATGTGAGAACCCATCAGGCCGAACGGCTTCTAAGCTGAAAAGGAGGATATGGAAATGACATATCGAGTTGGACTTGGCAGCACTGTTTCGTCGGACCCCGGAACGATCCGCTTTACCGACCACGGGCGTGAGTCCACCATCGCGGTCGTGATCGACTCCACCGGATCCGACAGCGGCAACACACCGACCACCACCCTCCGCAAGGGCCTGGTGCTCGGGAAGATTACCGCAACCGACAAGTATAAGGAATACGACCCGAGCGCCTCGGACGGCACAAGCACCGCACGGGTGGTTCTCGACGAC
>JAUWIN010000123.1 GCA_030605345.1 Candidatus Brocadiia bacterium | reverse complement strand
CCTCGGGATTGTCCATTTCGTGGCTGCGGATGGCGTGACGGATCAGCCTGGGCGGAAGTTTGAGCCTCGCGGACAGCCGCCGCACTGCCTCCGCTACTGAGACCTTCCCGGAGCTCGCCAGACTTCGCGCCTCGGCTAAGATCAACCGCCGTTGCGTTTCGTTCGGCACGCGGATCCGGTACATCGGACCCTGGCCGAGCGACGCGACAAAGGCATCGACGTGGGCCTTTTGCGCCGCGCTCCGCTGCGCCCCGTCGGGAAAGACATACCGCTTGGTAATCAGCCCGCTGCGCCGCCACTCCGCCAGCGTCCTGCGGGATATGTCGTACAGGTCCTTTATCTGGTCGAGGGTGAGCAGTTCCGAAGCCGACTTCTTCGGAGGGAGCAGGTCTAGCGTCCCGCTGAGCTCGTCTAACAGCGTAATAAGGTCTGCCTTAAGTTCACCGCCCTCGCAGGAGCTGTTGCTCGGCGGCGGGTTATACATGGTCAGCCTGTAAACCACGAAGTTTTCCGGATATTCTTGCCCCGGCCGGGCGTCTTGGATGAAATGTTCGAGCCGGTTCATCTGCTGGTGGCGCTGCTGGCGCGGCGACAGGCGTAGTTGCCTTGCTAACTCCCGCATTAGCTGTAGGTTATATTTCGACGCCACGTCCACCACCTCCTGACCCCCGTGAGCCGCCCTGCCTTCATGGTCGGCAAAAGCCGACGCAAAAAGACCGGAAAACGCTCCGGACGTCTCCTTTGGGAGTATATCACACTGCACGCCCTCTCGCAAAAGGCAACGTGCTCGGCGTATCCCGTGTTCTCCTCATTCCCGAAGGGCGTCCGGTGCAGCCGTTCCCGGGGCGAGCGCCGTGCTTTGGCTCGTGCAGCAGGCGGAGAAGGGGCGAATCAAGACGGCGGCGGTGTTGTTTGGCTGTTCTGCAAACACCGTCCGCAAGTGGCAGGATTGGTTCGACCGCACGCTCGACTCGGTGGCCGGTTGCTCCCTCCGTTCCCCCGGTTCTTGGCACATTGCAAGAAGGCGACGAGCAGAGCCGCTACTGGATAGGTCAGCATTATGCGAGTGCAGCCCGGACCAACCAGGAACCGGTTGCTTCCGTTATTCCTGAAACCCAAGGTGCGTTGTCAGAAGAGTTTCCGGAAAAGCGATGCGTCAACCTCATAGAGACGGCCGGCGAATTCATTCATGTAGAACATGTCTGGTGCATACCTTCGTGCGCGAACCCTTATCTGGAATTCAGGAGCTTCGGGGTCCACCTTGAACAAGACCAAGCCGATTCCGAAGAGGATGCAAAGCGCCTCAATTCGGTCCTGGTCTTCTGGGAGCATGGTATCAGGTTCGACGAGGTAGACCTTCGAACTGAATAGCCTATATGCGACAGCTTGGCCAAAAGCTGTTATCGCGTCGCTAGGGTTAATCTTTATCTCAGCTGTGACTATTTCCGGGTTGAACTTCACGATATCTCGCGCTGAAGATTTGTAAACACCTACGACATCTGGGGTGCCCCACTTCCTCCCAAAACGATTCCCGCCGAGAGAATCGGCCTCTGTACATTCGCCCAACTCGCTCTTTATCCACTGGGCGAATGGCTTATAGAATTGTTCCTCCGTGCATTTGAGTGGCTCTTGTACCGTTGTCTCTACTTCCTCATCGTTGGTACCGGTGTGTTTGAACAGTCCCCTCGTTGGCTTGAAAACACTACCCTTACGCGCCACATGCAGATTCCATGTGGCCCCGGCAATTGTGTTTGGAGGAGTGCCCGGGAAGTCCAGCTGCAACTTGCTCTGAAGCTGGGTGTACCTCAGACCCTCCGGGTTGGCCGCCAGCAATTCGACAGCCTTGTCCTGAATAAGCTTTTTCATTGGGGGCATGGCATAGCTCCTTGGTTAGTGGCCCATGTAACGGCCCCGGCCGGCACTTTCCGGTCCCCAGGGTGTTCCAACGGATCCGCCGAACTGGCATCTCCATCTGGCCCGAATGATAATCGACGCGCGAGCCGCAATCAACTTAAAAAGTAGAACTGACGACAGCTCCACAGGTCCCGCGCTGGGGCCTGCGGCAGAAAACAGTTGGCCCTGTGTTGTTTTCGATCGTCCGTTGCGTTCGGGGCGCGGCATGACGGTGTTTATGCGAGATCTCGGTGGGATAAAGGCCGGACATAGACACGGCGACAACGGCAAGTAGCGCGCAGATAACCGGGTAAAGGCGCTTGACTCAGAGAACTCTTTCAGCAATTCTGCCACGTGCTTTTCGTAGAACACGAGGGCGAACAGCGTTCGCTCAATACCGTAATCCTGTTCGTGTATGTTACGTCGAAGAACTCGTCCAGTCTCTTGAACGGCTCGGCGGGGCCCCCAATTTCCCCCAAATTGACGTGCACCTGTCAGGGCGGGTGCATGTGAAAAGAGGGAGCCCGCCAGAGGCGGGCTCGATCATGTCGATACACCTGATGGAGTTGTTCGCTTCTTTGGAGATTGAGCAACGGTGTCGTGATGAAGTTGGAATTACTTCACCGCCCGCCGCTACGCCGCCGGACTTCCCTCAAATCGATGTGGGTCCCTGGACGAGGGCTTCGTAAAAAGTTGAATACTAGCAGCTCGTGCCGAGGACGGCGTCCAGGGTTTCTTGTGGTGCGAAGGCGTATTCGAGGGGTTCCATGGTGTGGGTTGCCCTGCCCTGGGAGAGGGAGCGGATGATTGTGGAGTAGCCGAACAGTTGAGAAAGGGGTGCCTTGGCCTCGATGGTCCGGAGGTCTTGTGTGAGGCCCACGTCGGTGATGTCGGCCCGGCGGCTGTTGAGGTCATTCAGCAGGTCGCCGACGTAGGGCTCGGGGACGACAATTTCGAGTTTCATTATAGGTTCGAGCAGTGCCACCTCGCCGTCGCGCGCGGCGTTGTTCATAGCCCGGCTGGCAGCGGCGACATAGGCGATGTCGCAGGAGTCCTCCGTGTGGAAGGAGCCGCCGAGTATGGTGACTTTGACGTTGATGAGCGGATAACCCGCGAGCAGCCCGGCGCTGGCGGCGGAGGTGATGCCTTCTTCTACCGCGGAGATGTATTCCGCGGGGATGTCGCCGTGTTTGACGCGGTTGACTATGACGGGCCCGGTGAGGCTTCCGAAGGGTTCTACGCGGATCTTGACGTGCCCGTATTGGCCGCGGCCACCTGTTTGGTGGATGTATTTGCCTTCGGCGTCTTGCGGGGAGCGGAAGGTTTCTCTGTATGCCACTTTCGGTGGGCCGATGTTTGCGCCGAGGCTGAACTGGCGCTGCATTCGGTGTACGAGGACCTCGAGGTGCAGTTCGCCCATGCCGCTGATGATGGTCTGGCCGGTGTCGGGGTCGACAGTTCGGCGGAAGGTGGGGTCTTCTTTTTGGAGTTGCACGAGGGTTTCGGCGAGTTTGGCGCGGTCTGCGGACGTCTTGGGCTCGATGGCCTGTGAGATGACTGGGTTGGGGAACCGCATTTGTTCGAGGATGACGAGGTGCTCCTTGTCGCAGAGGGTGTCGCCGGTGCCGGTGAACTTGAGTCCGGTGAGTGCGACGATGTCGCCGACGGTGGCTTGTTCCGTGGGGATGCGGTCATCGGCGTGCATTCGCCACATTTTTGTGGCGCGCTCAGCTCGGTCTTTGGTGGCGTTGTGGATGCGTTTGCCGGCTTTGAGCGTGCCGGAGTATACGCGGACGTAGGTGAGTTCTCCGAACCGGTCGGCGGTGAGTTTGAAGGCCAAGGCGGCCATGGGGTCTTTCTGGCTTGGCTTTCGGAGGACGATTTCTTGGGTCCCGGGGTGGATGCCTTGGACGCCGGGCAGGTCGACGGGTGCGGGGAGGAAGTCGCAGACGGCGTCCAGCAGTGGCTGGATCCCGCGGTTTTTGAGTGCAGAGCCGCAGAGCACAGGGGTGACGGCGGCGCTGATGGTGGCTTCCCGGACGCCGGCGCGGAGGTCTGTTTCGGTGATTTGCTGGTCGTGTGCGAACTTTTCGCCGACGGTGTCGCTGTGCTCGGCCAGAAGTTCGATCAATTCTTCCCTGCGCTGTTCGGCCTCGGGCAGGAGGTTATGGGGGATGTCTTCGAATTGGTATTTTGCCCCCAGGGAGTCGGGGTCGTAGGTAATTGCCTTCATTCTGATGAGGTCAATCTGGCCGCGGTGTTCTGCCTCGAGCCCGAGTGGTATCTGGAGCACCAGGGGGGTAGCGGCGCGGCGGGTGCGTATGGATTCTACGGCGGCGGCGAAGTTCGCTCCGATGCGGTCGAGCTTGTTGATGAAGGAGAGGCGGGGGATGTTGTATCGGTCGGCCTGTCGCCACACGCTTTCGG
>JAUWIN010000046.1 GCA_030605345.1 Candidatus Brocadiia bacterium | reverse complement strand
TGCACGACTACCACAACAACGAGGATCATCGGCCGCCGTTCGAAGGCGAGATCGAGTGGGGCGAGCTGTTCGACGCACTCGATGGAATAGGCTATGAAGGCGCACTGATGTTCGAATCCTTGCCCGTACTTTCCACCGAGGACACGCTCCGGAAAGTCGGCGCCTTCCCTGAGGAATTCGTCAGGCGCTACGCATGAAGTATTTGTAGCGCCCGCTGAATGCTGTTCTAACGCTGCTGAGGCACGAACGTGCAATCACAAGGGGGTCCAAAACCATGAGTGACACCGCCCTTTCACCAGAAACGCTCAAGCTGTTGGGCAAGTACGACACACCGACGGTTTGCAACGTTATCGAGCTGTTCAACGTCCGCCCCTGCAACAGTGGATACATGGGCCCGGAGATTCGAGCTTGCTTTCCTACTCTGGCGCCGATGGTCGGTTTTGCGGCCACGGGGACGTGCCGCGCCGCCGCTCCCGCTCGCGGAGACGCGGACCTGACTCTGGAACAACAGGTGGCCGCGTTCTCCCGGGTACCGTCTCCCCCCGTCGTCGTTTTTCAAGACCTTGACGAGCCGCTCGCAGCCGCGACGTTTGGCGAAGTCATGTCCACGACGTACAAGGGATTCGGAGCAGTCGGATTGGTTACCAATGGCGCGGGCCGGGACATGTGGCAGCTCGGCGCGCTGCGGTTCCCCGTTTTCACCAACGGCACTATCTGCTCCCATGGATACTGTCACGTCCCCTCAATGCTGGTGCCGGTGCAGGTCGGAGGCATTACTATCCATCCGGGCGACCTACTTCACGGCGACCTCAACGGCGTAACGACAATCCCGCTGGAGATCGCTTCCGACGTCGCCGAGGCATGCGAGCAGTTCGCCCGCGCCGAGGCGGTCATAATCGAGTATTCGCGCGGAGGGAACGTTACGGCCGAGGGGCTTTCGCAAGCGGAGGCCGAGTGCCACCGGATGATCGACGAACTTCAGGAACAAGTAGCTGGAAAGAGGACGGAAAAACAATGAAGGATCAATTCGGAATCGCCCTGGCCGGCGAGATTAATGTCAATAACGTTACGGTGCGGCCGGAGCAACCACCGCGGCGTCTTCAAACGCTGGGCGCTGTCGGCTTGGTGGCTGCCGCCGGCATCACCGGGCAGATTATCCACCGCGCGCGTTGGCCCCAGCGCGGCCTGTACGAAGCTCGAGCCACGCGCACACCACAGGGCGACTATCTGGTCATGTTCCCCGACGGCGGCCACTATGGGCACAGCGACGCCAAGACGAACGACATGCTGGCCTATCGCTCAAGCGACAACGGTTGGACATGGCACGGCCCGACCGTGGCTTTTGACATCGACTACGATCAGCATGGATTCGTTCCTCTGATACCAAAAGGGACGGACCGAATCTACGCCTTCGGTACGCAGCCCATCCCCGGGCTTTACACCCGGGCCGACGGCCTGCACGAAAATGCTCCGATCGGCTACCGCTACTCCGACGATGACGGGCGCACGTGGTCGGAGGTGAGGCTCATTCGGCCGGAAAATGATGCCGACTTCAAAGGCATGTCGGTAATGCGCATGTGCGAGACGGACGCCGGGGCGTGGATCATCGGCTCACATGAAGCCGATTGGTCCTGCGACCCTCTGATGACACGCCAGTATCTGCTCCGGTCTGAAAACCGGGGCGAGACGTGGCGGGTGATCCCAAACAAACGGCACGAAGGCTGGTGTGTTCCCGACTACGACCGCATGGACGAAGGACGCCCCATCAATCTAGGCGGCGGCGAGGTGTACTGCATGTTCCGCACCCCGACTGGCCGCCTGTGGCACGCCCGCAGCCACGATGACGGCAAGACCTGGCTTGGCCCGCAGCCGACCCCGCTCGTGCATCCCGACGCGCCGCCCATGCTCTTTCACCTCTCGGACGGTAAGACGCTCGCGGCTTTCCATCACAACAGGTACTGGATGGCGCCAAAAGATGACGAAGGATTGAACAATCCGCAAGCCGTCTTCCTGGACCGAGCGGAAATCTGGGTGTCACTGTCCGCTGACGGCGGCCACACCTGGGATCACCCGCGTTTTGTCTTCGCCAACGCCTTGGTCCCGTCTTTTGCCACAGAGTTCCGCAACGCCCAATGCTCGTACCTGGACATGTTCACCGACGAGGGTGAAGTCCATCTCTTTCTGCCCCACCGCTGGGAGCGGGTCGTGCACCTGAGATTTCCGGAAGAAAACCTGCCGCCGCTGCCTACACGCGAGGAGTTTCTTGCCCCCTGAGCAGGACCCACCTGCGACAGCCTGGTCGGATGTGCGTCTCTATCGAAGTCGCACTGGGCCTGCCGCTCAGCATCCTGGTCATCGCGGTTGTTATTTTTCTGCTTGCAGTGTTTCTCTGAACAGGGTCACAATGCCGGTCAATATTCTATATTCGTCAGCCTGTGTAGAGTACAATGTTTCATGATCAGAACTGTTCTGCGAATATGAAACCTTCTGATCCGATTTAGCTGCACGACAAGAAAACTTAAGGTGTGGGTCCGCCAGGCACATGAAAGTACTAACGGACATTCGATTCGAGCCTGACGTGGCGTCGCTGATGGGCGAGGCCCACGTTTCGGCGGGTTCGGCAGAGGCGGCGGAGTTCGAGGCGCTGCTCGATATGGCCTGCTCTGTCGGGCGGCCCAAGGCCGCCTACAGAGAGTGCTTCATCGACGCTCGCGGCGACGACGCGGTGACCATCGGCGGGGTTGCTTTCACCAGCCGGACACTTCGAATGAATCTCGATAACGTGGGGCGGGTGTTCGCGTATGTGGCCACGTGCGGGGCGGAGCTCGATCGCGTCCACAGGCCCACGGGCGACGTGCTGGCCGAGTTCTGGTGGGATGCTATCAAAGCGGCCTTTCTCGGTGCGGCGCAGGGATACCTGAACGAGCACCTGACGGGCACGTACCGGCTGGGCCGCACCATTTCCATGAACCCCGGGTCGGGCGATGTGACCGTTTGGCCCATCGAGCAGCAAAGGCAGCTATTCGCTCTCCTGGGCGATGTTCAGCGCGAGATTGGGGTGACGCTGACGGATTCCTGCCTGATGGTTCCCAACAAGACGGTATCCGGAATCCTGTTCCCCGGCGACCACAACTTCCGCGCATGCCAGCTCTGTCACCGCGAGGACTGCCCCAGCCGAAGCGCGGCGTTCGACGCGGACCTGTGGGAGGCCACCCGGCACACGTAGGTCATCGCCGCCGAGTTGGCGGCGGGCGCGGGGAGTATTTCTACGAAGCACACAAGCCGGAGCATTACGGCCGGGATGAACTAAACCGCGCTGAACTCAGAGCGTGCGATTACTTCGTTCTGAATATTCTCGGACAAGTTGACGAAGTAGTCGGAATAGCCGGCAACGCGGACAACCAGATCCCTGTACTTGTCGGGATGTTTCTGTGCTGCGCGCAGGTCTGCGTTCTCCACAACATTGATCTGCGTTTCGAATCCACCACGTAACAGGTACGTCTCGACCAACGACCGAAGTCCAGCGTGGTTTTCAGGATTCTGCATGAAGCTACGCGTGAACTTGGCATTGAAGACCAGACCACCAAGGGCCTGCTCGTGGTCCCAAGTGGTCGTCGAGATGATCGCAGCAGTCGGCCCGTTTTTCTCCCTGCCCTGGGCAGGGCCAGCCCCATCGGCCAGCGGCAAGGTGGCAAGACGCCCGTCGGGGGTTGCCATGGTCTTGGAACCGATCTCATTGTGCATGACCCAGCAGAAGAAACCCGGCACATACCTGTGGCCACCGATCTCGTTGGATTCAGTTGTATCCATGAGAAAATGGGCGATGTTCTTTGCCAGTTCATCCACCTCGGCCGTATCGGTGCCGTATTTTGGCAGAGCCGTCTCTATCTCACGCTTGAACGCCTCGTGGCCTTCATAGTTGTTCTGCAGGATTGCGAAAAACTCGGCCAGAGACATACTGCCGGTCTCGTACACGAAATGGTGAACGGCGATCAGGCTGTCGACGAGGTTGGCCAAACCCACCCACGAATGCTCCACCCAGTGGTAACGGGCTCCACCGTGGTCGATGTCCAGGCCACGTTGCAGGCAGTCGGAGATCAGGCAGTCCGCGAACGGTTGAAGGCCCGTCCGCGTCCGTTCGTCCCAGGCATCGTTGCACCATTTTGCCGCGTCAGTCGGCCTCTTCGCCAGCCCGGCCTTCACCCGATCGAGCAGTTCCTCAAAATCCGCGGCGGGCGTGATGGTGCCTTCCGATTCTGCCTGCATTGCTTCAAGCAGCGGCTCGGTGCAGCTGAAGTACGGAGAGGCGACCCAAATGTTCGAGGCCCCCGCCACCTTAATCTCAACACATGTGGAGTTCATGAAGTAGTGAGAATCGGCCTCGCTCACGCCGTGACGGCGCAGGCCCGCGGAAATGACAGGGTCGTTGAAAAACGCCGGGTCTCCTATCCCGGTGGCCAGCATCTTCACGCCGAAATCCATCAGCGCCGCCGGCGTTCCCTTATGCCAGGCGACTCCCACAGTAGGATATACGAGGTGAGTCGCGAGCCGCGCCATCAGGCAGAGATAGGTCAGGTCGTTTGTAACATCATCGCCATGTTCGTCCAAGCCGCCAACAATGACCCCGACAGCGCCGCCGGGCCAGTGCATGCGGTTCTGCTGGATGAACAGACAGGATATCAGTTCGAACGCTTCACGCTGTGTGATTTCGCCTTTGGTTAGGTCGGCCTCGTAATGCGAACGCAGTGTCTGGTCCATGCGTCCATAGTTGGCTTGGCTGTGGTCTTCGGCATACCAGGCAGCCAGCATTATGAGGTTCATTAACTGGACGGCCTCGTGGAATGTGGCCGGCGGCGCCGTTGCAATGTTTCGGCAGATGCGGGCCAGTTTCTTCCACGTGTCGGCGCGGGCCGGATCTGTTTCGGCCATATGCTCGCAGTCGGACGATAATCTCAGGATAAAGTCGGAGAAGGCCTGCATAGCAATTTCGCAGCTGTCGTAGAAGACGACCTTGCTGTGCTCGGAGGCATTGGCGCGTCGCCGTCGGATTTCTTCAAGCGTGCCGCCTACACCACGCCGGAACATGGCTGCGTAATCAGGATGAAAATGGCCGGTATCACCACCGGGATCACGCGGCATCGATTCCAGCGCCTTCTGTGCTGCTTCGACACGTGACGCAAAATCGGCAGACAGTTCGCCTCTTGTCAGCCCGGGCTTGCCAATAACGATCTCGCCGGGCGAGAGAGGGACGGGCAATACTCTGAGCCGGGCAGCGAATCGACGTGCCTTCCAGATCGCCCACGGTTCATCGTCCGTATGTTGCGACCAAGCGTCGGCATCTGCAACGATTTGTTCAGGCACCGAGCCCTTGTCTCCCTCGTGGAGCGAGAGACATTCATCTCTGAGTTGGCGCAAGTCCTGTGGCAACTCAAATGCTGTTGGGTCCGACAATGTATGTTCCATCACGTGCGCCATTATGTCAGCTTGCTCCCATGCGATGGGCAGTTTCCGAGCTATAGGACGGAACGTAGCCGCAGGACTACGGGCGATGGACCATCCGCCGCCAATGCCGATTCTATCACGTCCGTCCCGCCTTGCAAGAACCGGCATGGCTGTTTCTTGCACGGCTGCCGTCGCGTCAGCCGATGTTCCACTCGATACGTTCAGCGTCCGAGTCCCGACCCTTCGACGATTTAACGGCCTCGAACCCCCAGAAACTCGTGCATTCTTCCACCTGTGCCTCGCCGAACAGAGGGTCGTAAGAAACGTAGAGAGCGCCGAACAGGAACACGTCGGCGCTTTTCAATATCGGGGCAAAGTGGTATCTGCCATCATGATAGATAATTCGAGACGCATCGGATTGCCAGTTATTAGTGTCCAGGCCGACCGCCTCGGGGTTGACGATCTAACTGAGATTGCTGGACGTCGCCGTCTTCTTGATGCGTTTGAGTTCCGGCGGAATGGTGTACGTGCCATCGGCAGCGCGAGAATGTATCCCATCGGTGCGGCGAGCGTCTGGTGTGATATGTTCATTCATGTAGCGGCCTCGTATCGCACCCTGCGTACTTGTCCGAAGCGGGTTAGTTGAGCAAGCCGTCTTGCAGCGCGATGGGTTGGCCGGAATCGGCTGAACGCCAGGCTGCTTCGAGCAGGGAAATGGTCTTGAGGTTGTCCACGCACCCGTTGGGCGGCGTGGTCTCGGTTTCGATTGCGGTCAGCAGTTCGTTAATCAGCTTGAACGTCGTTTCGACGTTGCCGTGGTCGGAGAAGGGGTTCTCCCAAGTCTCGATGGCGCCGTTGTCGACGCCGATAGCGTGGAGATGCATCGTCGCCTGGTCGAACTTCAGCGCCCTCTCAGTGCCAACAACCACCGTATCGGTGACACGGCCGCAGCTGGAGAAGCTCTGCACGTAGGAGACGGCAGCGCCGTTGTCGAAAAGTATCTGGACGTTCGCATCGGTCTCACCCACGCACTCGATGGCGGGCGATGAGTGTGTGATCGCACTTACCTCCATGGCCTCACTCCCGAGCCTCCAGCGGAAGCCGTCCATCCAGTGCACACCCATGACGGCCAACGCGTGGCGAACGCAGGCGGGACGCCAGCCATGGTCTTCGCGGAAGGCGAGCTCGCGATGGACGACATTGATGGGCCTGCCGATGCGGCCCTCGGCGATTAGGTCGCGGGCCATCGTGAAGGGGTAGTAGTAGCGGTAGGTCTGGTCGATCGCCATCTTCACGCCCGCCCGTTCGCAGAGGTCAACCATTCGCCGGGCCTCGTCGATCGAGTCGGCCAGGGGTTTTTCGATGAAGATGTGTTTGCCCGCCCCGGCTAGGGGCGTGACGACTTGTTCGCGCACGGGCGTGGGCGTGCAGACCACCGCGACGTCGAAATCAGCGCCGGCGATGGTCTCCTCGACCGAGGGGAACGCATGCTCGGCACCATATCTGTCCTTGGCTTGCTGGGCTCGTTCGGGAATGATGTCGCACGTGGCGACCAGCTTGACCCGGTCGCTATGGGCGGCGTAGGCGGCCAGGTGCATGGAGGAAATCCCCCCACACCCGATGATGGCGATTCGGAATTGACGCATGGAATTATCCGTCCCCAGCCTAGCCGATCAGACGTGTGCTCTCTCGGCCTATCCTTGGCCTTGGGGGCCAGACGCGCCGCCGCGGGCCCCGGCCTATGCGCCCGAACTCAACCTGGTCGAGCACGTGTGGAATCACAGCAAATACTCCGACCTGGCCAACTTCATCCCGCACGACATCGACCACCTGCGCAACGAACTGGCCAACTCGATGCGAGAGCAACGCAATCATCCTCATTTGCTGCGGTCGTCCATCGAATACGCTGAGCCTGAATTATGAGTCGTGCCATTCGCTACATGGAGCTCAATAGGTTCTCAGGACCACATGTGGCCAAAAATCGCCGAAATCAGCCATTCTGGCAGGACCTAAAAGAACCGGCGGCAGCCGTAAGTCACTGTCGCCCCGTAGTTTACTGGCACGCCGGGAGGGATTCGAACCCCCGCCCCTCGGATTAGAAATCCGATGCTCTGTCCGACTGAGCTACCGGCGCATCCTGAATAATCTACACCTAATTATCCGCGTAGGACGTTAGGAATGCAACATTTTTGCTCCCCCCACTCGGAAACGCGTAGGACAAAACGCGTGGCAACTGCCCTGCCCTCCCCTCCACAATGCCGCCTTCACCCTGCGTCTGTACGCTTTTCCAGCCGTAGCTCTTGAAACAATCTAACCGTAGGGGTAGCATGTAGACAGTGCCCAAATGTGGTCGCACGTAATGCCTGAAAGATAAGGGATAACCGGAGTCTGCCATGTACAGGTCAACAACTATCCTTTGCGTCACAAGTGGAGGCAGGACGGCCATTGGCGGCGACGGCCAGGTCTCGATGAACGACGCTGTGGTAAAAAACAAGGCGCGGAAAATCAGGCGCCTGATGGACGGCAAGGTGGTTGTGGGTTTCGCCGGCTCGGCCGCCGACGCGTTTGCCCTGATGGAGCGGCTGGAGGGGAAGTTGAAAGACTCGCAGGGCAACCTGCGCAAGGCCGCTTACGAACTCGCCCGTGAATGGCGGACGGACAGGATTCTCCGCCGGCTGGAAGCACTGCGCATCGCGGCCGACGGGAGTTCCGCCCTGCTCATCTCCGGCTCCGGCGACGTGATTGAGCCGGACGACGGCGTGCTCGGAATCGGTTCAGGCGGAAACTACGCAGTCGCCGCGGCGAGGGCACTGGTCGCCAATACCGAACTCGACGCCAAAGCAATCGTCGCAGAGGCGCTTCACGTCGCCGCTGGAATATGCATACACACCAACTCCGAAATCTACGTGGAGGAAATATAGTGAGACACCTTACGCCACGCCGCATCGTCGCCGAGCTCGACAAATATATCGTCGGCCAGGACAAGGCAAAGCGAGCAGTGGCGATAGCAGTTCGCAACCGCTGGCGGCGCCAGCAACTGGCCTCCGACATCAGGCAGGACGTAATACCCAAGAACATCATCATGATTGGCCCGACCGGGGTGGGGAAAACGGAGATCGCCCGGCGACTGGCCGCCCTGGCCGAGGCGCCGTTCATCAAGGTGGAGGCGTCTCGCTACACCGAAGTGGGCTACTACGGGCGAGACGTGGAGTCCATAATCCGCGACCTGACCGAGACAGCGCACACCATGGTCATGCTCGAGGAGCGCGAACGCCTACGTGACAGCGCACGGCAGAAAGCCGAGGACGACATACTTGACGCATTGCTCCCGCCGGCGGAACTCGACGGCGTAGTTGACGCGGAGGAACGGAGGCGCCGGGAACAGTCGCACGAGCGCACCAGGGAGAAAATCAGGGCGAAACTTCGAGCCGGCGAACTCGATGACCGCGACGTCGAGGTCTCGACAGAAGAGAAATCCATCCCCACTATCGAGCTGATATCGAATCAGGGCGTCGAGCAGATGGGCGTCGATTTCCAGAACATGTTCGAAAAGCTCATCCCCTCCAGGGAAGTAAAGCACAAGGTCAAGGTCTCCGAGGCGCGTGAACTGCTGACCCAGCAAGCCGCTGAGGCAATGTCCGACCGGGAAAAGACCCGCCGTGAAGCCGTCCGGCGGACCGAAGAAACTGGCATTGTCTTCCTTGACGAGCTGGACAAGATCGCGGTCGCATCGAACAAGACCGGCCGCGGGCCGGACGTTTCCCGTGAAGGCGTGCAGCGGGACCTCCTGCCCATCGTGGAGGGAACCGCTGTACTCACCAGATACGGCATGGTGCAAACAGACCATATCCTGTTTGTAGCCGCCGGCGCCTTCTATAACGCAAAACCGTCAGACCTGGTCCCCGAACTTCAGGGCAGGTTCCCCATCCGGGTCGAACTCAGCGAGCTCGGCAAGGACGAGTTCATGCGAATATTGACCGAGCCCAAGAACTCCCTCACTCGACAGTATGCGGAGCTGATGGCAACTGATGACGTAGAGGTGGAGTTCGCTACCGAAGCGCTCGAACAGGTCGCCGAGGTCGCCGTTCAGGCGAATCTCCGCATGCAGAACATCGGCGCACGCAGGCTTCACACGGTGTTCGAAACCCTGATGGAGGACATTTCGTTCGACGCGCCCGACATGAACGACAAGCGGGTGAAGATCGACGCCGCCTATGTCCGCCAAAGGCTCAGTGATGTCATCGAAGACGACGACCTAAGCAAATACATACTGTAAAAATAACCAGAAACCAGCGATTATGGCGCATCTGCTCAGCGTCCTGATGCCCTTCTACAACGAGCGCCCAACACTCGAGGAGATTGTGCGGCGGGTGCTCGCGTCGGAGCCGGGTGTGCCGATTGAACTGATAATGGTGGACGACTGTTCGACCGACGGCTCCGGCCAGATCGCCAAGACACTGGCGCAGTCCGACGAGCGGGTCAAACTGGTCAGGCACGAACGCAACCGCGGCAAGGGCGCGTCCGTCCGCAGCGCGATTGCCGCCGCGTCCGGGACAATCGCCGTGATACAGGACGCCGACCTGGAATACGATCCCGGTGAATACGCCGGGCTGATCGCGCCAATCATCGCCGGCCAGGCCGACGCCGCCTCCGGCTCAAGGTTCCTCGGCGAGACACACTGTGCCACCCTTCGCCGCACGCTTCTCGCCAACAAGTTCCTGACCAAACTGTCCAACATCGTCAACGGCCTCAAACTCACCGACATGGAGACCTGTTTCAAGGCGGTGCGGGCGGATGTGCTGAAGAAGTTACGCCTGACCAGCGATCGATTCGGGATCGAACCAGAGATCACCGCCCGCCTCGCCCAGGCAGGGGCGCGTATAGTGGAGGTGCCAATCTCATACCGCCCGCGTTCCCACGCCCAGGGCAAAAAGATCAGTTGGCGTGACGGCGCCGCCGCCGGCTGGCATATCCTGAGGTTCAGGTTCAAATCGTAGGCCAATAATTTCGCGTCCGGCCAAAATCGCAATTAAAGGTTTTACGCTCGCATGTCGATATAGAAATTGTAGCTCCTTAGCAGAAGCAAGGAAGCGGTGCGCCCCGTTTCTGCGTCTGATATTGACGGTAAAAGGCTACGGAGCAGGAACTTACGGCTGGTTTGGAGAGACTGAGGGAAACACATGAAGCTGGAGAAACTGGAACTCCGCGGGTTCAAGTCGTTCGCCGACAAAACAGAATTCGTCTTCCAGCCGGGGCTTACGGCGTTCGTCGGCCCCAACGGCTGCGGCAAGAGCAATATCGTTGCCGCCATCAGGTGGGTACTCGGTGAGCAGAGCATCAAGGCACTGCGGGGCAACGACATGCAGGACGTTATTTTCAGCGGTGCACCGTCCCGCCGCTCGACCGGCCTCGCCGAGGCCACCCTCACCCTGACCAACACAAGAGGGCTGCTCCCAACAGATTACGAAACTGTCAGCGTCGGCAGACGGCTCTACAGAAGCGGTGAAAGCGAATACTACATCAATAAACAACGCTGCCGACTGCGCGATATCCGCAACCTCTTCATGGACACCGGAATAGGAATGGACGCATACTCAATCATCGAGCAGGGCAAAGTGGACCTCCTGCTCACCTCAAACAGTCAGGACCGCCGGGTCATCTTCGAGGAAGCAGCGGGCATCAGCAAATACAAGGCACAAAAACGAGTCTGCCTGTCAAAATTGGAACGGGTCAACAGCAACCTGCTCCGGCTCGGTGACATTATCGATGAGGTGGAAAAGCGAACGCGGTCGGTCAAGTATCAGGCCGCCAAGGCACGCCGCTGGAAAAAGCTCGACGACCGGAAGCGCGAACTGTCCATCGCCGTTGCCCTCCACGACTACGACGAACTGGTCAGAGGGCGCCGCGACTCGGCTCAAAAACTGGCCGAACTGAACTCGGAAGTCGGCAGCCTCAACGCAACAACCGAACGAATAGAGGCCGAACTGTCGGAGCTGGAAACCACCCTCATCGACGCCGACCAGAGAATATCACACCTTGAGTCCGAAGACGTCCGCATCTCCAGCCAGGCCCGGTCCGCCGAAGAGACCATCGGCATGAAAAAACAACGTATATCTGATCTGGACAACCTGGAGAACGCATCAAAGGACGAAATCGCAAAGAGCGAAGCCGCACTCGAGATAATGCACTCCGAAGCCGGGCAGGTCACTTCCGACGCCGTACGGCTCGAACAAACCTTGGCCGCCGCCCAGACCGAACTCGACCAGCGCCGCGCGGCACTCAAGGACCTCGACAAGAGACTCTCCAGCCTCGGCCGCGAAATCGACGAGAACCGCTCGCGCGGCCTCGAGGTCGCCAGTGAACTGGCCAAGCAGAACAACGAACTCTCCGCCATCGACGCACAACGCCAACAACTCCTGCGTTACGATGAACGCCTGGGCAGACGGGCAAGCGAATGCGCCGACAATCTCGCACGTTGCGCCGAACAAAAGCAACAGCTTGGCGAGCAAACCAAAGCCGTGTCAAACCGGCTCGACTCCCTCAAGCAACAGCAGCACGCCGCAGAGCAGGAGCGCAAACAGACCGCCAGCCATCTCGAAGAGATTTCTGACAGGATTTACCCCAAGCGCTCCGAAATCGCAACCGCAAACTCGCGCGCTGAACTCCTTCGCGACCTGCAGCGAGAGCGCGAAGGCGTGGGGGCAGGCGTGAGACACCTGCTCGAGGCCGCCAGAGGCCCTACCCCGCACCTGCCGGGCATCTGTGGCATGGTGGCCGACCTCATCGAGGTAAACGCCGAACACGCCGCAGCCGTTGAAGCAGCGCTCGGCCCATACCAACAACTGGTCATAACTGAATCCTTTGAGGCCGTGACCCTGGCTGCTGATTTCCTGGCACAGGGCGAGAAGGGCAAGGCGGCATTTCTCCCGCTCGATGCACCCGAAGACCCGTCGGACCCGAACGCTGTAACCCCCGAAGCCCCGGGCATCCTGGGCAGTGCCATGGACTTCATGCGATACAACCCCCGGTTTGAAAAACCCCTACGCTACCTCCTCGGCGATGTTGTCGTCGTTCGGGACATCAACGTGGCCAGGGAGCTCGCCGCCACCGACGGGCGAGGGCTGCGGTACGCGACCCTCGACGGCCAGCTCCTTTCCCCACACGGTATCTCGGTCGGCGGGGCCGCCAGCGGCGCCACGTCCGTCATCTCCAGGAAGAGCGAGCTGCAAGCGCTCGACGTACACCGGGCCAAGCTCGAGGCTGACCTGGCCGTGCTGGAGAAGCAGCGCGAAGAAAGTGCAGAGAAAGCAGAACAGGCGAAGCAGGTTATCGAGAAACTGACTGCCGAGGTCCGCACCACAGAGACCGAACTGGCCGAAGTGCGGGCCGAATCCAGCAAAGTCGATGAATCCATCAGCCGGCTCGATTCAGAGCTCAGAGCCGGTGAAAGCGAGCAAGCCGAAATCAACTCGAACCTCAAGACGCTGGCCGCGAGGGAAACCGAGGTCAACGAAGAAGTCGAGAGCATCAAGCGGACTCAAGCGGAACTGAAACACGTGCTCGCCCAGCAGGAAGCATCGCTCGCAAGGACCGAGGCGGAGCGCGACCAGATGAGAACCACGGCTACTGAACTCCAGGTCGCCCAGGCCCAGCGCACCGAAAAGGCGGAAAGCCTCCGCCGGAGAACCGCTGAGCTAGAGCGGCTGAGCGAGGAGCGAAAGAAGAACCTCGAGGCCGCTCGGAAACAACTGGCCGACTGCGCCTGCCAGCGCAGCGAGGCCACTGAAGCGATCCTTGCCAAAAAGAAGGAAATCGGGCAACTGCTCGAACACCGCGGCAAGTTAGGCTCGGAAAAGGCGAAAGCCTCCAACCACCGCGACATCGTCCGCGCACAACTGACCGCCGGGCGCAACGAGCGCCACGACGCGACCCGCCGCGCCAAGGAGGCTGAGGCAAAACTCAACCAACTGAATATCCACGCGGCGGAAATCGCAATGAGGCTGGAAACCCTCCAGAACCGGGCGCAGAGTGAATTCGACTGCTCGCTCGCCGAACGGCACGAACAATCCCAGGCCGAACAACGCAACTGGGACGAAATCGCCGCGGAAATCGAAACAATTAGCCAGAAGATGGAGTCGATGGGTGCTGTCAACACATACGCCATCGAGGAACTCGAAGACCTCGAACACCGTTCAGATGAACTTACCCGCCAGCGGGAGGACCTCCAGAAGGCCGAGCGCACGCTCAAAGACATTATAGGCAAGATCAACCGGCGCAGCCGAGAGATGTTCCGTAAAACTTTCCAGGATGTGCGCCAGAACTTCCAGGTCCTGTTCAGAAAACTCTTCGGAGGCGGCCGAGCCGACATCATCCTGGAGGAGGATTTGGATATCCTTGACGCCGGGATCGACATCGTCGCCTGCCCGCCGGGCAAGGAGCCAACCTCGATAACCCTCCTTTCCGGTGGTGAGAAGGCGCTCACCGCCGTGGCACTTCTTTTCGCCATTTTCCGGTCGAAGCCAAGTCCGTTCTGCGTCCTCGACGAGGTTGACGCCGCCCTCGACGAGAGCAACATCGCCCGTTTCGCCGCGCTTGTCCGCGAGTTCCTCGAAGACTCCCAATTCCTCGTCGTAACCCACGCTCGCAGAACCATGGGGATGGCTGACGTGCTCTACGGCATCACCATGCAGGAACCCGGCATCTCCACCAAGGTTTCTGGCAGATGCGAGGGCAACGGCGAAGTGGCCGCGGCGGGCTGAAGCGGCACCTCCCAAGAAAAATCACATAACCCTTGGAACCACTAGGGAAGCTCTCGAGATCGGCTGTTTCACGGAGGTCTGGCGAGCGGGCATGGGCTGAGAAACGAGAACTCGACCGAACGCACTAACCGTCTGAATCCCCGAAGAATGCGATAATAGGCGAAACACACGTCCTTCCCGGCCGTCGCAGCCGCTTTCCGGCCGCCGTCCGCCGAAGGCGGATCGCTGCTATGGCGGAGGCGGCTGGCGGAGGTGGCGTCGGACGGTTGTGCATACCTGCGTGCTTTCATTCAGCACCTCCCGTTTGGCTTGTCCCCCAAAGGCTTTATCGACATTCCGGAGGTGCATGTTGAACCGCGTTCGTTTTAGCCAATCTCCAGACCCTGGCGGCCTTGACACGGCTGCTGGCGGTCGTACAATGCGTTTGGAAATCTGGCTCGCTGGGGGCATAGCTCAGTTGGGAGAGCGTATGGCTGGCAGCCATAAGGTCCCGCGTTCGAATCCCGCTGCCTCCACCGTCAGGTCGGCTCAGGAGGCAGGGGAGATGACTTCGGCGCCGTTTTCCCCCGCACCACCCATATCACGTTAGGTCGAAGCCGAGAGGACAACCTCAGCACGAAGGGAAAAAGAAGCTCGCAATGGAACTGAAGAAAGGTCTGGGGCTTATCCACGTCTTCTGCATCGCGTCGGGCGCGATGATTAGCTCAGGTCTGTTCATTCTGCCCGGCCTGGCACACGCGCAGGCCGGCCCGGCGGTGGTCGCGTCGTACCTTCTGGCCGGGCTCCTGGCGATTACGGGCCTGCTGAGCATTGCGGAACTCGCAACGGCAATGCCGAAGGCAGGCGGTGACTACTTCTTCATCTCGCGCGGAATGGGCGATGCCGTCGGCACGGTGTCCGGTCTGCTAAGTTGGTTCTCCCTTTCCCTGAAAAGCGCGTTCGCTTTGGTGGGGCTGATGGCGTTCGCGTCGCTCGTCATCCCTGTCCCGGAGGGCAGCAGGTATCTTGTCGAGAAGGCGGTGGGCTTACTCTTGTGCGCCGGTTTCGTCGGGCTGAATCTGATTGGCGCAAAAGAGGCCGCGCGGCTGCAGGTGGCGTTGGTGGCCGGGCTCTTCGCTCTGATGCTTCTCTATGTGGTCCGCGGTTTTCCCGAAATTGACGTGCGTCATTTCCAGCCGTTCGCTCCGATGGGGCTGGGAGCTGTGTTTGCTACGGCGGGGCTTGTGTTCGTCTCCTACGGCGGGTTGCTGAAGATCGCCTGCGTCGCCGAGGAAGTGAAGAACCCCGGCCGTACGATTCCGCTGGGGATGATCCTGTCGCTGGTGGTGGTGAGCATCTTCTACACGTTGATGATTCTCATCACGAGCGGCGTGCTCGGCGACAAGGTGAATGGGGCGCTCACGCCGATCTCCGACGGGGCGGCGGCCTTCATGGGCCGCGGCGGCATGATCGCGATGAGCATCGCGGCGATCTGCGCCTTTCTCACCACGGCGAACGCGGGCATCATGTCGGCCTCCCGCTATGTTCTTGCGCTGGGCCGGGACGGCATGTTGCCGCGGCAGTTCGGAAAAGTGGGGACCCGCTTCAAGGCGCCCCACGCGGCCATACTGGTCACGGGGGGGCTGGTCGCGGTCGCCCTCTTTGTCAACCTGAAGATACTGGTCGAGGCCGCGTCGACGGTGTTCATGATGAGCTTCCTTCTCTCAAACGTCGCCACGATCATTCTGCGGGAGAGCGGCGTACAGAACTACCGCCCAAGCTTCCGCACGCCGCTCTATCCCTGGCCGCAAGTTATTGGTATCGTCGCCTTCGGTTTTGTCATCGTGGAAATGGGCGCAGAGGCATTCGTAATCCTGGCTGTTTGGGTCCTGGCGGGGTTCTGCATCCACTGGTTCTACGGGCGCCGGAGGACACAAAGAGAGTCGGCGCTCTTGCACCTCGTCCGGAGAATTGCGGACAGTAGGTTGACCAGCGGGTCGCTGGATCTCGAACTCAAGAGCATCATCCGCGAACGTGACGGCATCGTGGAGGACCGGTTCGACAAGCCTGTCGAGCAGTGCCGCGTCCTTGACGTGGAGGGTCCCCTCGACATGAAGGAGTTCTTCCTGCTCGTTGCGGAGAGAGTCGCCGACCGGGTGGGGATGAAGCCCGATGAGCTCTTCAAGCTGCTTCTCGCCAGAGAGGAAGACAGCCCCACCGTCTTGAACCCGGGCCTCGCCATGCCGCACGCGGTCATCCCGGGGGAGGGGAGGTTTGAGATTGTCCTCGCCCGTTCACGCCGGGGAATCAAGTTCTCCGAAGCCGCGGCCGAGATTCACACCGTCTTCGTCCTCCTCGGCACCAGGGACGAACGTAACTTCCATTTGCAGTCCCTCGCCGCTGTTGCTCAGACCGTTCAGAGCCCGGGCTTCGAGCAGCGATGGATGTCGGCGCCAAATGAGCAGTCCCTCCGCGATGTCGTCCTTCTCGCAAAACGGTCCAGGGATTAACAATTGACACGGCCCACTTGCCTGGCGCTGTTTTCCCCGCAGGGTTCCCCCGGCCACGCCGGTGAGGATGGGGCGGTCGTCGTAGGTCGGTCCCGGAGGTCAATCACTATAGCCACGGCTGCGCACAAATGGCCCGGTCCTACGGGCTGCCCTGTTATTCTACCGCCGGGGTCGGTGACACTGATGTGCCCGGGATTCAGGCTACGGTGGAAAAGATGTTGACCCTGATGTCAATCCCTTGAAGCGGCGCACAATATATTCATTACGCGTCTGGCCTGCTGGAGCGGACTAACATGTTCTGCCCCGAACAGGCGGTGCTGGACGACCTACAGATTGACATCGCAAAGCGAACCATGCACAATACCACCGTATCGGAAGGGGCGCCAGGAAACAACCGACGTGATCCGAGAGGTGATGGAAACAGACCTCAAAACCTGCATGTATCATCTGCCAATGCCGACACGTGAGCCGGTCTATGTGCGCGTTCTGTGGGCTATAAAATAGGGGGAACACACTCGATGAGCCATAAATCATTCTTCCGTTTTCCCCGTGTTCTGCCATGTGCGGTCTTCGCGGCGCTCGGGGTCATGTGCTTGCTCCTGC
>JAUWIN010000073.1 GCA_030605345.1 Candidatus Brocadiia bacterium | reverse complement strand
CGTCGGTCCACAATCTCCAACAGTCGCCGGCCACACCCGGCCCAACCCCTCCGTCCCCGGCGACGGACCTCCTCCTCACGGATCAGAAGAACCTCCAGCGAAAAGTTTGGATTGGCCAGAAGCCCCGGAATGCTCACCAGTTCCTCGAACACGTTTTCGACCGCTCCGTGCTTGGGTGATTTTCGCCGGGTCAGTCGCTCTTCGCCGTTTCCTGACTCTTTCAGGATCCACTTATCCTGCGCAATCGGATACACCAGCCGGACAGTATGCCGCATCGCCAGTGCGGCCAGCTTCTTTTTTACCGCGCCAAAATTCGCCGTCTGGACCTCGATGAGCACGTCTCCCCGAACAATGTCTATAACGAAGCCGTCCACAAGTACCTCACAGCGGTCATAGGCCTGCGCGTATCGTTTTTTCAGCGCTGCGTGGAGAGGTTTTTCGTTCAGGATGCTGATATTGTGTGATGCATTTTTGGATTTCGTCAATCCCTGCCCTTTGACTCGCCGCCACGCCTCTATTCTTTGGGGGAACCGGTTTCAAACACCTGGATATTCCTTACCCTGGCAATGATGTGTTCCATGCTCTCGGGCCTCTGGCTCGGTTTCTTGCTCAGCATCTGAAGCACCAGATCATCCATCTTCGCAGAAATATCCTTCTGGCGGGTACGCATGTGCTCCGGCTGGTCCTTGAGGTGCATCTTCAACAAGTCGTTGCGGTTGTCCGAGATAAAGGGCGGGCGCCCGGTGAGCATTTCGTAGATGGTGACCCCGAGCGAATAGATGTCAGTCCGTGCGTCCGGCGCCTTTCGGCGTATAGTCTCCGGCGCAATGTAGGGCCTGGTGCCCGCAATCCTGCGGCGAGAAAACACCAGCGGCCACTTTCTGCCCATCTGTTCCGCCAAGGCAAAATCGATGACCTTTGTTACCCCGTCATCGGCGACCACCACGTTCTCGGGTTTCACGTCCCTGGGGACCAGCCTCTGCGAGTGAACGTAGGCCAGCGCCTCGCAGATTTGGACGATTATGCGCTGGGCGTGCTCGCGGATGAAGCTCTTGCTTTGCACCACCCGTGTCTTCAGGTTCTCGGACTCAAAATACTCCATTATGATCGCTGGCATCGGCGCGTGGCGCACGTATTCAATAGTCCTGACGATGTTAGGGTGGTCCAGCTTCATGGCCAGTCGGGCTTCGCGTTCCATGGCGCGGATGCCCCGGCGGTTCGAGGCGACTTCAGGCAACAGCATCTTGATTGCGACCAGTTCGTTGCGCGCGTCAGTCGCGCGATAAACTATACTGGACTGACCCAGCCACAACGTACCGATGATGTGGTATTTAAGCAGGCCGCTTTTCGCCATGGCTTTTGCTCGAGCAGTCTATGCGGGGCAACAGCCGCAGGTCACACCACCTCGGCAGCCTAACAATGTTACCAAGGCTCGCGTTCCGCAATCAAGCAAAATCGGGCGCGGAGGTGCTGCGGCAGTTTGCACAGAACAGCAGAGGTCGGGCCTGCCCCGCCGGCAGCGCAGATTCCCAAAACTTGACTAACTCCCCCCGTTTTGTGACAATTGAAGCCGCAATGCGAGGTAAGATAGAAATATTTGTCGTCGAGAGTGAAAGGGAGGGTTTGTCCGCGATCCAGCAAGCGGCGAGAATCCTCGCCTCGGGTGGGCTGGTCGCATTCCCTACCGAGACGGTTTACGGGATCGGTGCGAACGCACACGACTCTGCGGCCATCCGACGCTTGCGCGCCGTGAAACAAAGGCCGCCGGACAAGCCGTTCAGCGTGCACATTGCGGCCAAAGAGGAACTGGCGAAGCACGTCGGGCAGGTACCAATAGCAGGCAGGAAACTGGTGGACGCGTTTTGGCCGGGGCCGCTGACCATACTGTTCGGCCGGATGGCTGACGCGGTGGGTGTGCGGTTTCCTGCGCACGAAATCGCAATCGCCTTTATCCGGGCGTGCGGGGTGCCGGTGGTAGCCCCGAGTGCGAACCTTTCGGGCCAGAAACCGGCCGCTGCAGCGGAGGAAGTAGCCAGGACTTTCGGCGAAAAAATCGACGCCCTGCTCGACGCTGGGCCAGCGCCGCTGGCGCAGTCGAGCACCGTGGTGCGGGTGTGGCGCAGCGGCTGGGAGATGGTGCGAACGGGGATTATCTCGGAGTCGGCCATCGAGCGAGCGCTGAAAACCAACGTGCTGTTCGTCTGCACAGGGAATAGCTGCCGCAGTCCTATTGCGGAAACCCTCTGCAGACGCGTCCTCGCCGAACACCTGAGGGTGGATGAGGACGCCCTCCCGGCATTGGGCTACGACGTGGCCTCGGCGGGCACTGCGACGGTGGGCGGCGGGCGACCAAGCGAGGACGCAGTTGCCGCAGCCGGAGACGCTGGACTGGTCATCTCAGGCCACCGGACACAGCCCATGACTGTCGAACTCCTCACCAACGCGGACAAGGTTTACGGCATGACCAGGGGACATGTTCAAGCGGGGCGCGAAATGTGCCCCAGCGCCGAAAGCCACATCGAACTGCTGGACCCGGACGGTGCGGACATCGAAGACCCGGTCGGGCTTTCCCCCGACGGCTTCACCCGGGTGGTGAGCCGCATACGAAGATGCCTGGAGAGGCGGGTGAAAGAACTGTGAAGATAGCGGTGGGAGCGGACCACGCCGGCTGGAAAGAAAAGAAGTGGTTGGTGGAGCACCTGAGGCGGCTGCGACACGAAGTGACAGACTTCGGCACTGATTCGGAAGAACCTTGCGACTATGCGGATTACGCGGTAATGGTGGCGCACGCGGTGTCGGATGGCCGCTGCCAGCGCGGCCTGCTGGTCTGTGGGACGGGACTGGGGATGTCGATGGCAGCGAACAAGATCAAGGGGGTTAGGGCGGCCGCGTGCCAGAGTGTGGACGCAGCGAGGTACAGCCGCACCCACAACGATGCAAATGTGCTTTGTGTCGGCTCGCGGCTGACCTCATCCCAGACCATACGGGAGATGGTGGACGTATGGCTGGCGTCCACCGTCGAGGGAGGAAGACACCAACAGCGGGTGGACAAGATCAACAAACTCGACGAAAGCAGGAGGTGTTAGCAATCCGGCTGGTAACCCGCTGCGTGTTTATCGTTGTCGGCACGGTGGGACTGTGCTTTTGCGCCCCAGTCCTTGCAGCCGAGCCGAGCAAGAACGGCGACCGGAAGATTTATATTCGCGCGGACCGGCGGGACCTCGATTACCAGCGCGGCATCGGCATCCTGGTGGGGAACGTGCGTTTTATGCCGCCCCAATCGGACAAACTCATCATGGCCGACGCTGGTGTCATCTGGCTGAAGCGAAAGGAAGCCTACCTCGAGGGGAACATCAGGATATGCCAGACATTGGGAAAAACGATGAAGCCAGGTCATTTCGACGTGCCGCGCCCGGAACTCATCGATCGGACAGGCCTCGAGCGGCGCGAGTCGCTCGAAAAGGCGGGCGACTTGGACGATATAATCGAGGCACATGTTGAATCCGCTATCCTGATTGACACCAATGCTTACATTTCCGAGGCGAAGCGGGTGTATGTGAACTGGGCGGACGGGACGTCGTATCTGGTCGAGCCGACCCTCCGGTTCGCCGAGGCCGACCGACTCGCAAACTGGGTGGTGACCGCGCCGTCGGCCGAGGGCATCGCCACCTATCGCGTGCCCGTGGTCGACCAGGACGGTAAGTTCACAGGCAAATATGAACGGCGAACCCACTACGTGGCGAAGAACGCAACCTTCACCGCTTGTACATTCAAACAGCCTCACACGCGCTTCACCTCGACTTACGCCGAAAGGATCGAGGGCGACAAGGTAGCTGCGACGGACGTGCTGTTCTATTTCGGCAGCACCCCTGTGATATACTATCCACGCATAGTCAAGGACCTGGAATACGACTGGCCCTGGATGAAGGCTGCTTTCGGCTCTTCCTCCGCGAAGGGTACGTTCGCCAGCCTGCAGTTCAAGTTCAAGCCCGTCAAGCACGTCGAGTTGCGGCCGAGGGTCGAACTGATGTCGGACCGCGGAGTGGGTCTCGGTCTCGATAGTGAATACCACTTCGGCCACGACGAGGAGATCCGCGGCACGCTCGACACGTTCTGGATTCCCCAAGACTCGGGCGAGGATGAACTGGGCGGCGACACCGAGCTGGGCATCGATAACAGGTACCGCGTCAAATTCACCCACCAGCAGGAATACCCGGAGGGCTGGGAAATCGACCTGGAGATTCACAAGTTCAGCGACGCCGGCATATACAGGGAATTCTTCGAAGGGGAATACAAGACAGAGAAAAAGCCAGAAACCCGTGCCCTGGTGAAGTACGGTCGGAATAACTGGGCGGTGTTTGTTCATCTGAAAAAGCGGATAAATGATTTCCTCAGCCAGACCGAATACCTTCCGCAAATCGGGTTCAACATTATCGCCCAGCCAATCGGCGGGGGCTTTCTGTTTACCTCCGACACGGAACTTTCGCGGGTCACCACCCGTTTCGGCGACGTGCGCCGGAGAATGGGGCAAACCAACGCAGACATCGCGCGGATATGGCGCCGCCGTAACGAATATACCAGGCCGGCAGCGCTGACGCTCAGGCAGAACGACACCGACAAGCTCAGTGGCTGGCGGTTCGATACGATAAACACCATCTCCCGACCATTTGAGTGGTCCGTGTTCGACATCGAGCCCTACATAGGCTGGCGTGGTTCATGGTTCGAGCACGGCGTTCATACGCTGAGGGGCAGCTATGCTGCAGCTACACCGCCAGTGGGGGCGGCGTTGCCGGCAGCAGTAGCCGCTGCACCAAACCGCACCAGCAACGTGCGCCGCAGCCAAATCCTGGCTGGCGGGCGCATCGCTACCCAGTTTCACCGAACGTATGACGTGAGCGACCGCCCGCTCCTCAGGCGTTTCTTCAAGCACGGCCAGCGCCACATCATTACCCCGGAGCTCACTTACACCTACGAGAGCGAGCCGCCCAAGGAGCCGCGACACCTTCCAGACAATGACGCTGTCACCGCCCAGCGCGGCCTGCACAGCATAAACTTCGCCCTGCGAAACCGCTGGCAGACAAAACGACCGCCAGAGATCAGCCGCCATCCGTTAGCGCCAGTCGGCGGCGAATGGTATCACAGAAAACTCGCCGTGGAGAGCGCGGCAGAATCCCGCCCGGTCAACGTGCTAGACCTCGACATGGACATTGACTTATTCCTGAACCCCACGCGGGACAATGTGCACCGGCGCGGCGAACGAGTCAGGCGGTGGTCAAACCTGAGAACGGACCTTACGGTGAAGCCGTCCCGCAAGACCTCGCTGTTCCTCGATACCGAATTCGCGGTGGCGGATGCAGGGGGCAGCGGGTGCGGCGGGTTCGAATCGATCAACGGCGGGATCAGCTACCGGCCAAGCCCTGACTTGATCTACAGCCTGAGGTACGACTACCATTTCCACGGGGCCTCGCTGCTTCGGCTGGCTGCAGACTGGGAGATGAATCCGAAATGGCACCTGGGCTTTGATGTGGGGGAGGACTTTTCAGGCCGGGGTGACTACGACAGGACGATAGAGATCACCCGACGGTTCCACGAGTGGCAGGTCGACTTCAGTTATGAGTTCGACGAGGGTAAGGCCGCTAACTTCGCCAGCATTCACATCGGCCCGGCGCCTACCCGAATGCCCCGCCCCGGCTGGCAGTTCCAACCGCGGAGCACGACGGTGTTTCAACTTGTAGAAACTGCGAGGTGACCTATGGCCAAAACGGTTTATCCGGGTTCTTTCGACCCAATCAGTTACGGGCACATCGACCTTGCCAAGCGCGGCGTGAAGATACTCGGCGAACTGATCGTCGCGGTCGCCCGCAACGTGACCAAGACCACGCTGTTTTCACCTGACGAACGCGTCGAGATGGTCAGGAAGGTCTTCTGTGACGTTCCCGGTGTGACGGTCGACAGTTATGACGGGATGACGGTAGATTACGTCCGCTCGATCGGAGCTGATACCATCCTCCGCGGCATCAGGACCATCTCGGACTTTGAATACGAGTCCCAGATGGCGCTGACGAACCGCCATTTTACCAAGGACGTCGAGATGGTCTTTATGATGACCAGCAACGAATACTCGTTTTTGAGTTCCCACTTCATCAAGGAAGTGGTCGCTCTCGGCGGGGACGTATCGGCGTTTGTGCCGGCGCTGGGCGAAGAGCGTATGAAGGCGAAACTGACGAAGCAGAGCCCTTAGACCATGGCCGACGACCAGGCGGCGGACGACCATACCACTGAGCCTTCCCCGAAGCAGACCCGTAAAGTTGACGTAAGACGGTTTCTCATTGTGGCCGCCGTCGTTCTGGCGGCCATCGCATACGTCTTGTGGGACGATGTTCGTGACATCATAAAGCCGCCCGAAATTGTCCCGCCTACCATCCCGTCCGACGCTCTCCTCTCCGATAGCCAGGTGAAGGTGAAGTCGGGCCAGCTGGACATCACATTTACCAAGGTCGGCGCCGCCATAACCCACATGACCTGGACCAATCCCGACGACGGGCACACAGAGACCCTAATCTCACAGGCCGAGGTGCCCAACCACGCCTTGGTGGTGGAACTGCCGGGCAGCGAAAAGTGGGCCGACCGCGAGTTCAGCCTCGTCGGGCCGACGGTAAGCAACGACGTCACTCAACTCAGGTTCACGGCGGAAAGCCCTGACGGCCGCACGGCGCTGGTCAAAACCTTCACAATCCATTCGGACAAACCGCTCATCCGGCTCGACATCCGGATAAAAGCCAAATGGATGGGGGACAAGGGATATAGACTGAAGATTTCGAACGCCGTCGGTCTGCCGTCTGAACTGGGTAAGGACGACTGTCTCATCAGCGTTCGTGCCAATCGCATAACCGACCATCATCGTGTGCGCCGGCTATCCGGCGCAGAGACCTGGCCCACGGAAAAGGAGCGCAGGCGCGCCGGCCCCGGCCATCGCGCGGTGCCACCGACGCTCGAATGGGTGGCCACGGCGAACAAATACTTCGGGTTGATTGTGCGGCCCGTCGCAGTCTCCGGTGGTGGGCTTACTGGCGCCGATATGACGTTGACCAGGACCGCCAAGTGCGCCGCCGCCCTGGAGCTTCAGCTGCCGCCGCCGGCCTTCGCCGGGGCGCTGGTCTCGGACTCATACGAAATCTACGCCGGCCCCAAGGACTACGATGTCCTTTCCTCACTCCCCGGCCGGCAGCAGGAATCCATCAATTATTGGTACTTGGGCAGGGCCGCCACCCTGCTGCTCGAGTTGGTCCATGACAAGGTGGTGCCGAACTACGGCGTCGCCATCATCATCGTCACCCTCATCTTCCGGGTGCTGATGTGGCCGGTGACTTGGTACAATCTGAGAGGGATGGTTGACATCAGGGTGGCCAACGCGAGACTGGAGGAGATCGACGCGCGCGAGCCGCCACGCTCGGAAAAGGCAGCCCACGCCGACTGGCTCAAGGAAGCGCGCGTGTGGGAGAATGTTCAGCGGAAGGCCACCGTGGGGGTGTTCCTGCCTCTGGTCATTCTGCTGCCCGTGCTGTTGATCCTGTATCATACGCTCGACGCCGGATACGAGTTCTATCGCCAGCCTCTGGTGCTCTGGATTACGGACATCTCGAGCCGTGACCCATTCTTCGTCCTTCCTGTGCTAATGGGGCTGGCCATGATGGGGCAACTGAGGACCATGGTGGAGGACAGGTCACGGGAGCGCAGTTGGATATTGATGCCGGTCGTGTTCACCATAATTTTTGGTTTCTTTTCCGCCGGGCTGGTGCTTTTCTGGCTCGTTGACACCCTCGCCGGCTGGCTTCAGCTGGCCATCATCAAGCGCGGCAGAAGGCGAAGCACCTGACCATCGCGGTTTTTGCGGGGGATGACGGCTGGAGCACTCACCGGATGAAAATCATCGGCGGCCATAACCGCGGCCTGAAACTGGCGACGCCGAAGGGACGCGAGGTACGGCCCATACTCGGCCGGGTGCGTGAGTCGCTGTTCGGGATACTCGGGAACCAGCTGTCAGAGGCCAGGGTCGCCGACCTTTTCGCGGGCACCGGCGTGATAGGGCTCGAAGCGCTCAGCCGGGGCGCCGCAGGCTGCGTATTCGTGGACCGCGACCGCGCCTGTGTTGCCACCATCAACGAGAACATCAGGCGGGCGCAACTCGAAAGCCGCAGCCAAGTCGTCCGTGCCGACGCCTTTCGCATCGCCGAGCAACTTGCTGAGCGCGACCCTCTGGACCTCGTCTTCGTCGATCCACCATACCGGATGCTCAGGGGCCGGCGCAACTTTGAAAGGGTCCAGAAGTTGGTGGCGCGGCTTGGGGAAGAGGACATCCTGGCGCCCGGCGGCACTATGGTGCTGCGGCACCCCGCCGATGTGAGCGTCCCCGCGCACCTCGGCCGGCTCACGCAGATTGACCGCAGGCGGTACGGCAGAATGAAGCTTGCCCTCCTCATGAGACAATAGCGCACGCAACTACGAACTACTCGCCTTGCCCATGAAACAGCGGGCTGCTATAATTTTTGTCGTCAAATTCTTCATCGGTGTTTGTCATGTGGACGAAGCGGATACTGATATTGCTTCCAATCGCGGTCTGCGGCTTCCTGCTGCAATCCTATTTCTGGGTCCCCACCTATAAAGAGCAGGCCCGTGCCACTCCTGAGCGGCTGAACCAATACATCACCGCATCCATCGGCGACGCGGAGATTCTGAACCCAATCCTCAACTCAGACACAGCCAGCAGCGGCATCTGCGACCAGGTGTTTGAAGGGCTGATTGACCGCGACAGGGACCTGAGCTGGCGCGCCCGCCTTGCGAAAAGGTGGGAAATCTTCGAATGGGCGTACTTCGTGGTGAACCCCGCCGACGGCCGCGCACCGGAGCAGATCGCAGAACTCATCCGCTCGAAGAAGGCGAAGCACAACGGCGAGGACACCGCACTCGCCAAATGCCTGCGGAACATAACCCGGGTGGAGATTCAACCCGCGGAAACGCTGGTGCGGGGAATTGAGGAAGACCTCCCCTCGGAGAAGAGCAAATCCGTAGGAGAAGCCCCGGACGAGGAAAAAGAACCCGAAAGGGTGGAGGTAAGAATAACCGTCCGCCGCCCTCCGCGGATCAAACTCACGCTCAGGGATGTTGACCAGGACCTGTTCGTAACGCTGCGCCAAGTCCTTCGGGAGGGCTATTTTTCCACCTTTGACGGCGCCGAGTATGTTGACGTCCGGCCGGCCGCCTTCGCCAGTCAGAAGGAGAAATACGCCCGGCGGTTCCTGCCCCCAACCGAGCACAACCCGATCATCCTTTTTCACCTCCGTAGGGGGGTGAAGTTCCACGACGGGCACGAGTTCGACGCGGGTGACGTGAAGTTCACCTATGAGTCCATTATGAACATAGACAATCTTTCGCCGCGGGTGCCGGATTATGAGCCGGTCAAGTTCGTGGAGGTTGTGGACAAGTACACGGTGCGGGTGGTGTACAAGCGGCTATATTCCCCCGGATTTTCGACGTGGCAGATGGGCATTCTTCCGGAGCCTCTCCTCAACGAGGAACAGCTGCGAAAAGAGGCCAAAGAGAAACGCATCGAGTTCGACAAGTTCAACATGCGGAAAAGTTCTTTCAACCGCCACCCGCTCGGATGTGGGCCCTACAGATTCGACGAATGGCAGTCCGACGAATACATCAAACTGACTCGCTTCAATGAATACTGGGAAGGAGCAACGGAATACGAGAAATACATTTTCCGGATTATTCCTGACACAGTAACCCAGGAAATGGAGTTCTATGCGGGCGCGATTGACGGATACGGCGCCCAACCCAACCAGGCCGAGCGGCTGAAAAAGGACCCGCGCTTCCAAAGTTTCTCCGGACTTGGTCTGGGCTACGTTTACATCGGCTATAACATGAGGAACGAATTGTTCAAGGACAGGCGCGTCCGCCGGGCACTTACAATGGCAATCAACATCGATGACATCATCGAGTACGTCAGGTACGGCCAGGCCGAGCGTATCACAGGACCGTTCCCCAAGCAGACCGATTTCTATGACCACGGTGTTGAACCCATTCCTTTCAACCCACGCGGGGCGCTGAAACTGCTCCAGCAGGCGGGCTGGAAGCTCAACCCGAACGGAGTGTTGGAAAAAGGCGGCAAGAAGTTCAGATTTACCCTTATCACCAACAACGGCAACCGCGTCCGAAAGGACGTTTCGGAAGTGGCACAGCATTTCTGGAAGAAGCTCGGCATTGACGTGGACATAGAGCTGATCGAGTGGACGGTGTTTCTCAAACACATAGACACCGGCGACTTCGATGCCTGTGTCCTCGGCTGGAGCATGGGCCTCGAGCCGGACCTATATCAGATCTGGCATTCCAGCCAGTGTCACCCGCACCAACTCAACTTTGTTGCGTTCAAGAACCAGAAGGCCGACGACTTGATTATCCGTATCCGGCGGGAATACGACAAGCAGAAGCAGGCCGAACTGTGCCACGAACTGCACCGTATCATCGCCCGCGAACAGCCCTATACCTTCCTTTTTGTGGGCAGGTGGACCGCCCTGCTCGACAAGCGTATTGTCGTGGCCCGGCGCGATCCCAGCGGCCACATCGTAGGGTACAGAAAGATCAGGCCTACCAAACTCGGATCTTATACTTTCAACCTCGACCGTTGGGTGAAGCTCCCTCAGATGCCGGAATTCCTGCCGGAGTAGCGAATGGGTGGTTTTTTTGCCAGAAGCCTCATACAAAAACTCATCGCCTTGTTCTTCATCTCGGTGATTTCGTTCTGCATCGTGCACCTGGCACCCGGCGACCCCACCGCCGCAGACCAGGCGAACCCAAAGTTCACCAAGCAGCTCATCGAAAGAACCCGCGCT
>JAUWIN010000117.1 GCA_030605345.1 Candidatus Brocadiia bacterium | reverse complement strand
ACCGACCACGGCCGCGTCTTTGCCGCCCCCATGCGGCATTACGGCATCCGAGCCCCCACCATGCCCATGGCCGACGAGGAGAGCCTCGCCATCGGGCGAAAGTTCACTACCGGACGCGAGTGTTACCCCTGCATAATTACCACAGGTGACATCGTCAAGCAGACCATGGCCCCTGACTTCGACCCTGCGGCTAGCGCCTTCCTGATGCCGGAAGCGATGGGCCCCTGCCGGTTCGGCCAATACAACAAGTTCCACCGGATGGTGCTGGACGACATCGGCATGAAAGACGTGCCTATCTTCGCGCTCGACCAGGGGCACGGGTACGACAAATCCCTGGCCAAACTCGGCCCCGCCTTGCGCCGGGTGGCTTGGCGCGGCTTTGTCCTGGTTGACCTGCTCCAGAAGCTCGTCCGAAGCACAAGACCCTACGAGGTCCGCTCCGGCCAAACGGAAGCGCTGTATCAGCGCTGCATAAAACGCATCGAGGAGGTGCTGGAAACAGGAGGCGACATCGCCCCGCTCGCGGGTGAGTTCAGGCTCGCATTGGACAGGATAGAAGTCGATCGAACCATCTCCAAGCCGAAGATAGGGATTTTCGGCGAGATTTACGTCCGGTGCAACGACTTCGCAAACAATTTCCTCATCAGCAAGCTGGAAGCTCTCGGCGCCGAAGTCTCGGCGCCGCCCATGGAAGAATGGATCGATTACATCGATTGGGAACGCCGGGACGACTTCCGGGTGGCCCGCAACTTCAAAGGGTTACTGGTCGAACACGTCAAAGAGTGGGTCAAGAAACGAGACGTGCGGATGCTCTCGGAGCCCTTCCGCGGGGCCATAGAGGATTTCTGGCTGGAGGAGCCGACGGCGGCGATACTCAAACGAGCCAACAAGTACTTGCCGCCGGAGATCCGAGGCGAGGCGGTACTGAGCATGGGCCGGGCCGCAGAATACGCCGAAGGAGGTTTTGCCGGGATCGTTAATATCGCCCCGTTCAACTGCATTCCCGGCACCATAGTCAACGCGCTCCTGAGGCGATTCGTCGCCGACCACAGCAACATCCCGTGCCTGAAGATGCAGTATGACGGGCACGAACAGGCTGGCGAGAACCTCCGGATTGAAACCTTTATGCACCAAGCCCATCAGGCGGCCGGCTTAGGCCAGGCAGCAAGCTCAGACCAAGCGGCAACAATGGCGCAAACTGTCCGCCCAATAGGATAACTTGTGGTAGAAGCTGGGTTATCACAGAAAAAACCTTGTTGAGAACCGGGTGAGTTGCATGCAGTATAGGGCAGAATCCCTGAAAAAATATCTGGCCGATGCATCTGCCGGACAGCCCACACCGGGCGGGGGCAGTGCGTCGGCGCTCGCCGGCGCCATCGGCGCCTCGATGGCCTGCATGGCCGCCAACTTCACCGTGGGCAAGAAGAAATACAAGGCGGCATGGCCGCGGGTGAGCCAAATCCTCGAAAGATGCGACCAGGCGCGCGAGGCGCTGCTAAGGTTCACCGACGAAGATATCACCGCGTATTCGCAGGTGTCCGCAGCATTCGGGATGCCGAAGGGAACGCCCGAGGAGAAATCCGCCCGAAAGACTGCGATACAGCAGGCACTCAAGACCGCAATGGAAACACCGATGAACACCTTCCTCGCCTGTGCCGACATTCTCGTGGTCCTCGACGAATTAGCCGACCTGGCCAACCCCAACCTGATCAGCGATGTGGGCGTCGCCGCCGCACTCGTCCTCGGAGCACTCGAAGGGGCCCAGTTGAACATCGAGGTCAACCTCGCCCTCATCAAAGATGAACAGTTAGTCGAAGCCACAAGGGCTAAACTGGACAAATCCGGCTCGGAGGCACGCCAAACAGCGAGGAAAACTCTTGACAGGATATATGGCCGGATAACACAATAACACCGACCGGTCAGTGCCAATCAACGTCATTGTTTGTCTACACGGACATCTGTGGGTTGGACTGGAACATAGCCAAGTCCCAATATCGTTGTACTAATTGCGACAGGGAATTCGCAGAGGAAGACCCCTACTACTCGGTCCTGTTCGACACTGGCGCGGGGTTCTAGCGAAAAGACTTCTGCCCCCGTTGCTGGGCCGCGCCCGACAACCAAGCCCGCGAGCGTACGTTTTCGTTCTGGAAGACAGAGGTACCCAGGGCAGACCGACCCAAAAAAATATTCGTGGACGACGCGGTTATCTTTGATTTCTTCGAGCGGCTCGCCCCAGAGGAAGGCCAGAGCCTCAAGCGCAACTTCCGCTACATACTGGCCCTGATGCTGATGCGCAAAAAAATCCTGAAGTTCAACGACGTCGTCCGCGAAAACGACAAAGAATACCTGGTCCTCAGACGGTCGAGAACAAAAGAAGAGCATCGCGTACTCAACCCCGAACTGACCGACGAACAAATGGAACAGGTCAAGAACGAACTGAAGCAGATACTGGAGACCGAGATAGTGTAGTTACTGCGGGACGCTGCCGCTCGAACCGGCCAGAGGGCAACACCGCTCTAACAGGAGGAAACATGAAGATCGAAAACCTGGCCTACGCCGTCGCAGGTGAAACGCTGCTGGTGCTGGAGCGCAAATACCACTACCGCATCCCCGAGGAGCACAAGCGCGAAATCCAGCGCACCATCCAGGACAAGCTCAACGAGATACTGGCACAGCAAGAGCAGCCGGAAGCAGAGGCCGACGCCGCCGAAGAAGTCTAAACCAAGGTTGTCATCGCCAGCAACGCCGGAGCTCCCGAAAACAGCGCCTCAGGCGCCGACCATTTCCAGACTCTCAACTCAGGCCGTGAATCGGGAAAACGTTTTTCTTTACCGCCTCAACCGTTTCATCGACGGACGGTTCCACAGTTCGCTTCTGCTCCGGCTGCGGGACCAGCACCCTGTCTCTCAGCCCGCCGTGCCCGTCGGCGGTCTCCAGGACCGCGCCGCCAGGCCCGATCTGTGGGTAGTGCCCGCTATCCTCGCCGCAAAGCACGGCCCACGCAAGCGCCCATCCTCTCACCGTGCTTCCCACGTGGTATCCGCCGCCGCCCGTCGCCAGAATCGGCTTGTCGAACTCCAGCACCCGCCTGATAATCTCGGCGTGTGCGTTGTTTGTCAGGCTCAAGTGTGCCAGCGGGTCGCGCGAAAGCGCGTCCATCCCTAACTCCAGCACGATTACATCAGGGCCATAGGCGCCGATGAGCGGCAGAACCACCGCTTCGAAGGCTTTAAGATACGTTTCGTCGTAGGTGCCCGGCGGCAGCGGCAGGTTAACTGCGTAGCCGGTGCCTTCTCCGACCCCGATGTCCCGCTCGAAGCCCGTGCCCGGAAACAGCAACGCCCCGGTCTCGTGCAACGAGATAGTCATCACGTCGGAGCGGTCGTAGAATGCGTCCTGCACGCCATCGGCGTGATGCACGTCCACGTCGAGAAAAAGGACGCGGTTCACGTGCTCGGCGAGCTCCAGGCACGAGATGGCGACGTCGTTGATGTAGCAGAACCCGGCAGCGCGTTCGGGGAACGCGTGGTGATAGCCACCCGAGGGGTTGAACGCGATGCGCGCCTCGTTCGATAAGATGAGCTTCGCTCCAGTCAGCGTTGCGCCACAGGCCAGGGCACTGTAGCCGTAGATGCCCTCGAAGACCGGGCAGTCGGAGGTGCCAAGTCCCATGCCGAGGCTATCGACGCCCGTGTGGCCCTGCTCGGCACGCTGCAGGGTGTCGAGGTAGCGTGGGGTATGAAACGTCTCCAGCGCTTCACGGGTGGCAGTTGCCGGCGCCAGTTCGGCGCGGTCGTCCCCTGTCAGCAATCCCATAGAATCGAGCATCTCGCGGGTGAGACCGGCGCGCCTTGTGACCAACGGAAGGTCAGCGGGATAGGCGTATTCATCCAGTTCGGGCGAGTGAATGAAAACAGCCCTGGTTGCACCCTCCGCACTCAATGTGTCGTTCCTTCACCGCAGGCGGGGTGGCCTTAATGCGCGTCCGTGTTGGGGAAGTTTATCCCCCAGGGGCGGCTCCCGCAAGAATTTTCCACCAGACGATGCCCCTTATTGTGCTCGTGGTGATTGACTCGCGCCGGGGGTGCAAATATAATCAAGTCTGGGTGGCTGTTCCGGCCTGTCCAACTTTGGCCCCCTTCGAGGCGAAACTGTCGGAGGCATGATGAGCGGAATCCTGACGGTTACCGGCGGTCCACAGCGTAACCGCCAGTGGGTAATAAAGCCGGACGCCTCGCCGATTATGGGCCGCGGTGACAAGGCCGACATTCGCATTGAGGACGCCGAGGTCTCGCACATACACTGCCAGGTCTCCTGCCTCGATGGCCGGTGGCACATCGCAGACCGGGACAGCCTCAACGGCACCTTCGTCAACGGCAAAAAAGTTCGTGACGCCCGCCTCCGCCAAGGCGACGAGATACGCCTCGGCGCAACCACCCTCCGGTTCGACGTAAGACGCGATACCGCCGTCGCTCCACCCGGGCCAGAGAGTTCGTCCGGACCGCCCAGAATCATCCGTATCGAAACCGAAAACACCGTCCAGGACTTTGTCAACAGGCACCCCCGCGACACGTCGAACATTGTCCTATCGACCAGGCAGAAACTGTGGTACCTGGCAATCGCACTGGTTCTGGCGGGCGCGCTGGTCTATGACGCCCTGTATTTCCTGCACATCGTCCATCTGCTGTGTGCGTTTTACCTCGTGGTCATCGGGCACAAAGTGGTCACCGTTCTCCTGGCGGTGGTGTGGCGGTGGGAGATACCGGTGGGTCGCGACGAAGTCGCGGCGCTGAAAGACAGCGACCTGCCTGTGTACACCATTCTGGTCCCGCTTTACGAAGAGAGCGAAGTGGTCAACAAGATAGTCCGGCACGTGGCGGAACTGGACTATCCGAGGGACAAGCTGGACGTGAAGATATTGCTGGAACCAGACGACGCGCGGACCCTGGCGGCCATACGACAGAGCGGCCTGCCGGAGTTTTGCGAGGTGGTCATCTGCCCGGATTCGCAGCCGAGAACCAAGCCGAAGGCCTGCAATCACGGCCTCCGCCGCGCCCGCGGGCAGTATGT
>JAUWIN010000016.1 GCA_030605345.1 Candidatus Brocadiia bacterium | reverse complement strand
GACGCGTAGTGGTTGTAGAGGTTTTTGTCGTGGACATACTTTCCCCACCACCAGACCGATGGCGTGCCGGCGGCGCCGGAGAACAAGCTCGCCCAGATCGCGTTGTGCAGGTGGATACCGGTGGGGTCATTTTCGTTGGAGCGGTTGACCTCTCGGAGGTCGAGATAGCCGAACTCAGATACGTGATACGGTTTCCCGAACTTTGCGACACGGTCGCCGGCGCGCAGGACCGCCAGTGACGCGTCCCTTTCTTCCTCCTTTTCTGCACTCTCAGCCTGCGGCAGATAAGTATGTATCACCGCAAAGTCGATGTCTTCGAGTTCCCACACCTCGTCCCACACAGTATGCAGGCCGAGGCTGGTGGCGACCATGTGCCTGTAAGGGTCGTGCTTTTTCAGGTAGGCCGCCATCTCCTCCGTCCAGGCAACGAGGACCTCCCTGGCCTTGGGGTCGGCGGAGGCGACATAGCTCATCTCGTTCCATAGTTCCCACGCCATGATGTTCGGGCTGTATCCCCACCGTGCGATGATGTAGTCGAGGCGGCGCTCGTAAGCCGCCTTTGCGGTGGGGTTGGTGAAGAAGTCGAGAACGGTCTCGCAAGGCCCGCCGTTTTGTTTCCAGATTCCGAAGAACTCGCGCTTCGCGGGTGTTTGGTAGTCGTGCTCGTTGTCGAAACAGAGTTTGACGTAGATGCCGTGGTTGCGGGCGAGTTCGAGGATGTGGTCGAGCCGCCATGCGGCGTCGAGCCGGTAGCTGTCCAGCCGCTTCCCCTCGATGCCGGTGTCCCACGAGCACATCCAGACACGGGTGTAGTTTTCACCAGCATCGCCCATCCGCCGGAGAATGGTGTCGTAATCGTATGACCGTTTATCCTTCGACCCCCAGCAGACATTGTGCCCCACGAGGAAGAACGTCCTGCCATCGCTGAACTGAAAGTACTTGTGGTTGCGCTCGTTCACCGAGACATAACCGGGCGCTTTGGATTTGACTGCGTAGAAGGTGCGTGGCCTGGTGCGGATCTTCCCGTTCCTGGTCTTTATGTTGACGGTGAACGAGTATTTGCCGGCCTGGGTGGGGGTGAACCGGATACGCCAATCGGGCGGGCCGACCGGGGTGAGCTTTTCCTTGCCCTTCACCAGGTCGCGCTCGAACGGCTGGTAGAAGAAACCACGCACTTTCCGCACTGTCCCATCTGGCTGGAGGAATGAGCCGATGACCTCGATGTCGTCGGCGTCATACTGATTGTCGAACCGGGCCCACAGGTCGAGCGAAATCTCGAACAGGCCGTACTTGCGGAGTGCCGGTGGTACTCCTTCCTCTGCGGGCGGGTGGTTGGTCTTGATACTTGAGACGGTTGGGCCGCGCCCGCCGCCGAACGAGATAATCAGTTGCAGAAGCCGGCGCGTTGACGGCTGGCTTCGGGCGGGCATAAACTTGAACTGCGCTTCGTAGGCCTCGATGCCGCGTTCCCGCGCGTCCTCGAGCCGGACCTCGCCCGGGTCCTGCCGTCCAATGAAGAGGGCGAGGCGCCCGGCGGATTTGATAACCAGGTCGTGGACATTACGCTTGAGAGCCAGCAGCGATTGTGCCGGTTGCTTCGCCGGCAACGTGTGCACTACCTCGTCGCCGATGATGACGGACCTGTTCGCATACCGCGTAATGGGCAACCTGAACAGCACGGCGGCCTTGGCCTTGGGGAAAGTGGGCGTCTCGACCACATAGCTCAGTATCAGGTCGCGGAGGCCATCAGCGTCCGGCGGGCCGGCTCGTGCAAAGACCTGGTATTTCGTGCTCGTGCCGGGCCTGGGTATCAGCCCGGTGCGGCCGAGCATTCTGTTCCGTCCCGCGTGCTCGACCTTTATGGCGTCGATCTGTCCGGAGAACTTACCATCGAGCCATGTGCCGACGAACACTCGGCTAATGACGGTAGCTTCGTCCTTGGTGATTGAGACGACGCCCTTTGCGTCCATCTCTGCGACATAGCCCTTTCCGAGTGTGAATCTGGCGTTGTCCGCTGCACCACTTGCAGCGGCGGACAGCACGAGTATCGCCGCTGCCAACAAAAGTTGTCGAGGGGAGACCATTCGAGTATCCTGCTGTGACTTCAGGTCGGCAATGCAGCTGCCTCCTTCGATAACATCATACCGGTGCCCCAGCAAATTCACAATGAGCACTCGCACTATCAGGTACCGCCCCACTGACTGCGCACGGTAATGAGCTGGCGTTCGCGGGCGTTTCCGGCTATCATAAAAAAGTGGGTTTGGCAAATCCTCCTGAGGGAAAGTTATGGCGACGATAAGGCAAAAAGGCAGCGCTCTCCTGTGCGTGTTGGCAACGGTTGCGTTCTGTTGTGCGTCGAATGCAGCGCAGCAAAGCGCTGCCGAAATCGCACGAGCGGTCAGCCCGCTCATGGGAACATCCTGGTATGGAGTCTATTTCCTGGGGGAGCAAAAATGCGGCTTTGCGAGGATTACGATCCAACGTGGCAAGGTGGGCGAAGAAGATGTGTACACTTGCCGTATGTTGATGGACGTCGACGTCAGGATGGGCAAGCTCACCCAGAAAATCGTGGTAAACCAGGCCAGACATTACAACCTGACCGGCGAACTGACAGGCCTGGAGTCTTCCACAACCTCAGCCCTGGGAAAGGTGGTCGTCCGGGGTGAAGTCAAGGGCAACAAGCTGCTACTTAGGTCAACAACTGCGGGGCACACGAGCACGAGCGAAGTCCCCGCACCGAACGAGTCCCTAAACGCCGTACTGGCCGGTCAACGCCTGGTACGGCAAGGGAAGCTAGGCGAGACACTTGAGTTCGAGGTTTACGAACCCAGCCTTGGCAAAACCGTTGCCGTTTCCAGCAAGCTGCTCCGTTTTGAGCAGCGTCTCATCGGCGGCATTAAAACGCGGATCGGCGTCGTCCAGAGCTCCTACAAGGGGCTTGGAATGAAGACCACGGAATACGTTACTGCTGAGGGTGAACTGCTGGAGACGGTCGTGGGCAACATGTTCACGTTGAGAATGGAACCGGAAAAGGTTGCCAGGGACGTCGGGCTCGCCTTCGATGCCATACGCGCCAGCACCATACCAATTGACGAGCGACTCGGCGATCGGCGCCGAATCGTCTCGCTCAAATTGCGCCTGTCAGGCATACCGGGGAAAGAGGCGCTAATCAACGACGCCCGCCAGAGCTATGAGCCCGGGGGCGAGGGCAGGGCGGCCGAGCACATGGTCACGCTGAAAATGGCCCAGGCGCCCAAGGACCGGCCGACTTTGCCCCTGAAACTGGGCCCGGGGGAGGAGGAGGTGGCCCGGTTCCTCGAGCCTTCGGCTCTGGCGCAGAGCGACGCCCCCGAAATCATCAAAACCGCCCGGGGAATCGTCGGCGATAGCACCGACCCCTTCGAGGCCGCGGCAAAAGTCCTGCGGTGGGTGCATCAGAACGTCGAAAAGAAATACATGGCCGCGATGTCGAACGCGTTGGGTGTGCTCAAGCGGATGGAAGGCGATTGCTCGGAACACACCGCGCTTTTCGTGGCGCTGTGCCGCGCTGCCGGGATACCCGCAAGGCAAGTGGTGGGCATCGGCTATTCGGACGAAATCAAAGCATTCGGATACCACGCCTGGGCAGAGGTGTACGTTGGCAGGTGGGTTGCGATGGACCCCACCTGGGGCGAGAACTTGGTCGATGCCACACATCTGAAGTTTGGCGCAGGCGGGGCCGAGTCGCTGGGCGCCGTAGCCGGGCTGTTCGGCTCGCTGAAAATTAAGGTGATTGAGGTCGAACGCTGATTGATATTATTTAGATAAATCTGCTGGGCCGGGAGTGTCGCTCGCACGCTGGCTTGGTCTGTTCTCTAAAGCCAGCGCCTTTTTCTGAAGTATCTCACAAGGACCAGGGCCATAATTCCCATCCCGCCCGTGGTCAGCCACAGGCCGGAGTTCACCAGCCACCTGGGAAAGTCGAAGTTCATTCCAAACACCCCGGTGATCAGCGTCAGCGGCATCATAATTACCGTAATGATGGTCAACACCTTTATCACCTGGTTCAATTGGTCCGACTTCACCGCCAGCGAGACCTGGACGGTGCTGTTGACTTCCTCGCGGGCGGCGTCGAGCTGGGCGTTCACCTGCTGGAGGTGTTCACACACTGAGCGGAAGTAAACAGAAAGCCCCTTCTCGATGATGTCAGCGTAGCCACGGATGAGTGAGCGCACCACCTCGAGTTGCGGGACAGTGGCGCGTCGGATCTCGAGGATGTCGGTCTTAATCTTCATCAGGTCGGTGAATGTCTCACTGGTGGGATTTTTGGCGGCAGATTCCTGGGTGGCGTCTATTCGCTTATCGATGGCGTTTAGCACGGGCAGGTAGTCGTCAACCATAGCGTCCGCCATAAAATAGAGCATAAAGTCGCAACCCCGAGCCATGATCCTCGGGTCCGCCCTGACCCGGTTCTCCAGGTCTCTGACACTCGCAATCGGACCGCCGCGGATAGTGACGATAAAATTCCTCCCCACCAGGAAGTCAATCTCGACAGTGTCCATCCCACCCTTGGCAAGATTGGCCGAGGGGGCGTGAAGCACCAGCAGGATGTGGTTCTCGAACGATTGCATCTCCGGCCGCTCCATCGGCGTCAGGACCTCCTCCACAGCGATGGGGTGAATCTTCAGGTCGTCCTTGAGGAGATTGATGTCGTCGGGGTTGATGTCTTCGATGTCGATCCACAGTTTATTTTCGGCGTCTTTCAGAATCTCCCGAATCCCTTCCACTGTGAGGTCCGTCTCGATGCGACCATCCTTCAGATATGCTCGCGCTTTAAACACCCGAGTACCCCTGTGAATGAGAGACAGATAATAACAAATTCCTGGTCATCCTTCGCGGTTCTCCGTTCTCAGCCTGCAGGCTGTTTCGGCTTCCTTGTATGCTTCGGGCAGATGTTCCCTGACCTGTTCGACAAGCTCCTTGTCCGAGATGGCGGTCGTGCGCCCATGCACCTCGTATTGGTCGTTCACCCAGCGCATAATCTTGACCATCTTGCTGGGGCGCAGCCGATCCTTGCCGTGGAGTCCGAGGAAGTTATTGACGTATAGGGCGATACCGTCTGAGCCGGAGTTGTTCGTGACGGAGACTTCCGGCGGTCGGCCGAGCAGCCGCTCTGTGTCAAAGATGTTGTAAATCCGTTCGTCCGCCCTCAGTCCGCCGGCGTGGATGCCCGCGCGGGTCCTGGTGAAATCAGCACCCACAAGTGGATACCGGGCGGCGATGTGGGTGCCGATGGAGCGATAGTATTGCGCAATTTCGGTGATCACGCGGGTGTCGATGCCGCACAGGTCGCCCTTGAGGCCGATGTATTCCATGATTGCCCCCTCGAGCGGCGGGTTGCCGGTCCGCTCGCCGATGCCGAGCAGGGTGGCGTTCAGCGCGTTGCAGCCGTAGAGCCACGCGGTTGTCGCATTGGCGAGCACCTTGTGAAAGTCGTTGTGCCCGTGCCACTCCAGGTCCTGGCTGGGTATGCCGCACTCGTGGAGCATCAGAAGCACGAGTTTCGGGACGCTGCGGGGCAATTCCGCCGTCGGATACGACAGGCCGAAACCCATCGTATCACACAGCCGGATTTTGACCGTCTTGTCCGGCGATACCTGCTCCGACAGCCGCGACAGCTCCTGGACAAACGGGACCACAAAGCCGTACACGTCGGCCCGCGTGAGGTCTTCCAGATGGCACCGCGGGCGGATACCGTTTGCCAGGGCCTCCTTGACCACTGCCAAGTATCTGTCGAAGGCCTTCCGGCGGTCAAGCCGCAGCTTCATGAAAATGTGATAATCCGAGCACGAGGTGAGCAGGCCAGTCTCGGGGAGTTCCATCTCCTTGACCAGCTCCAAGTCGCCGAGTTCGGCACGGACCCAGCCTGTAATCTGCGGGTATTCAAGTCCCAGCTCGCGGCAGGCGTCCACCGCTTGGCGATCCTTCTTGCCATACAAAAAGAACTCGGTCTGCCGGATCACCCCTCTCGGCCCGCCGAGGCGGGAGAGAAGTTCGTACAGCCGGGCGATCTGGGCGACGGTATAGGGCACCCTCGCCTGTTGCCCGTCCCGGAAGGTCGTGTCGGTGATGACAAGTTCCCGCGACCCAGCGTTCGAGAGGTCCGCTTCATACGTCTTGCCGTCGATGACCTCCCTCGTAACGCCGTCAAGCCGTATCCTTGGCGGTAGAATGTGTGGGAAGACGTCTTCAAGCAGTTCCGGTTTTTCTACTTCTTCCAGTTGTCTGCGTCTGTTCATCCTGCTCATTGACCTTTGAAAGCGTGAAGCGAAGTGTGCAATTAGGATATGCCTCTGTTCAGTGCCATGGGTGCGAGGCCCAAGAGCTGTGTAGGATGGCGTTGCGGCGTTCGCGGGTTTCCCGCGGGGATTTGGCCTTCGTCGTGATGTTCACCTACCCCGCGGCGGCTTGCGGTTCTTCTGCTTTTTGACGATGCCTTGGCCGAACGCGGCTTCCACGGCGTCGTCGATGGTATCCACCGCCACAAATTCGATGCGTTTCCTTACCTCCGGGGGCACGTCTTCGAGGTCCTTTTCGTTCTTTGCGGGGATAATGACGATTTTGATGCCGGCCCGGTGTGCGGCGAGCACTTTCTCCTTGATGCCCCCGACGGGCAGGACCCGCCCGCGGAGGGTGATCTCGCCCGTCATCGCCAGTTTCATCCTGGTCGGTCTGACCGTCAGCAGCGAGATGAGCGACATGACCATCGTAATTCCCGCGGAAGGCCCGTCCTTGGGGATGGCCCCGGCGGGGACGTGGATATGGATGTCGGCTTTCTTGAAGAAATCCTCATCGATGCCTATCTGCGCGGCGTGTGACCGGATGTAGCTCAGCGCTGCCCGTGCGGATTCCTTCATCACATCGCCCAGTTGGCCGGTGAGTGTGAGTTCCTTGTTGCCGGGCATGCGGGTGGATTCGACGAACAGGATTTCGCCGCCGGAAGCGGTCCATGCCATGCCTGTTGCGACCCCGGGCTGCTTCGAATGGTCGGCCAGTTCAGAGTAGAATTTGACCGGGCCAAGGTATTGGTCGAGGTTGGACGCCCTGATGGTCTGTTTTTCTTTTCCACCCTCTGCGACGTACTTTGCCACCTTGCGGCAGAGGGCTGCGATCTCCCGCTCGAGGTTGCGCACCCCCGCCTCGCGGGTGTAGCTGCTGATGATTTTCTTCAGGGCCGAGTCCAATATCCGCACCTGGCCCCTTCCCAGGCCGTGTTCTGCCACCTGCTTGGGGAGGAGGTGCTTCTTGGCGATGCCCAGTTTGTCTTCGTGGGTGTAGCCCGGCAGAGTAATCACCTCCACCCGGTCTTTCAGCGCCGGCGGTACGGGGTCGAGAAGGTTGGCCGTGGTAATGAACATCACGCTCGACAGGTCGAAGGTGACGCCCAGGTAGTGGTCGGAGAAGCTGTGGTTTTGCTCCGGGTCCAGCACCTCGAGGAGGGCGCTGGCCGGGTCGCCGCGGAAATCTATGCCCAGTTTGTCCACCTCGTCCAGCATGAACAACGGGTTTCTGGTGCCGACCCTTCGTATGCCCTGGATGATTCTTCCGGGCAGGGCGCCGACGTAGGTTCGGCGATGACCGCGTATCTCGGCCTCGTCGCGCACTCCGCCGAGCGAGAGGCGATGGAACCTGCGGCCGAGGGCCCGGGCGATGGACTTTCCCAAACTGGTCTTGCCCACCCCGGGGGGGCCCACGAAGCAGAGGATCGGCCCCTAGCTGTCGGGCTTCAGCCTCCGCACCGCCAGGTACTCCAGAATGCGCTCCTTGACCTTGTCCAGGTCGTGGTGGTTTTCGTCGAGCACCTTGGCAGCAGTCTTGCCGTCGAGGTTGTCTTCGCTCGCCTTGCTCCACGGCAACCCGATAAGCCAGTCGAGGTAGGTGCGGATGACGCTGTATTCTGCGGCGCTGGGGGACATCCGGGCGAGGCGGCCGAGCTCCTTTTCGGCCTCGCGTTCCGCTTCTTCGGTCATCCGCGCATCCTTGACCTGCTGCTGGAGTTCCTCAATTTCCTGGGTACGCTCGTCGCCTTCGCCCAGCTCCTGCTGGATGGCCTTCAATTGCTGGCGAAGGTAATACTGGCGCTGGTTCTTGCTCATGGTGTCCTGGACTTCTTTCTGGATGCGCGAGCCCAGCTCGAGGAGTTGTATTTCGCGGCTGAGGACGCCGGCGACTCGCCCCAGCCTGGCCTGGACGTCGAACTCGGCAAGGATCAGCTGCTTCTCTCCCGCTTTGATGCTGAGGTTCGAGGTAATGAAGTCGGCCAGTTTCCCCGGCTCCTTGATGTTGAGTGCGGTGACTTTGACCTCGTCGGCCACGTTCGGCATCAAGCCCACCAGCCGTTGGAACTCGTTGGACACGTTCGCCGCCAGCGCCTCCAGTTTGCGCGTCTTCCGCTCTACCTCCTTGGCGGACTCCACCCGTGCCTTCAGGAACGGCTCGGTCTGGGTGTAATCGTGGATGGTGGCGCGGACAATCCCTTGCGCCAGGATGCGGGTGGTCCCGTCAGGGAACTTCAGCATCTTAAGCACGGCGCCGGCGCAGCCGACGCGATGGAGGCTATCCGGTGAGGGGTCTTCTTCGTCTGGGTCCTTCTGCGCCGTAAGCACGAGAAGGCGGTCTTTGACTACCGTCTCGTCGATGCACCGAATGGACCGCTCACCGGAGAAGATCAGCGGCACCATCATTCCTGGGAAGATGACGTTCGTCCCTGCGGGTAGCACAGGCAGTTCGGCGGGCAGTTTCGGCCGTCCGTCCGACGTAAGTTCGGTAACTTCCGCCGGCTCTATGCTCACCTCAATGGCATCGCTTTTTTTCTCCTCGTCCATTGCACCAAGCTCTCAGGATTTTATGTCGATGCGGCGCTGGCTCCTGCCACGAGGCTCGGCCTTGTCGATGGTGATGCAAAGGAACCCGTCCTCGTAGGCCCCCTTTCGGGCGTCCGGGTCGATAGAGTGCGGCAGCGTGACCACCTTTTCGAAGTATCCGTAGTGGATTTCCATCTGGTGGAAGCCGAGTTTGGTGTCGGAGGTCATGTCGCGCCTGTAGCCGCGGATGGTCAGCACATTGCGGTTGAGTTCGATGTCCACGTCTCTCCCTACGTCCTCGATGCCGGGTATTTCGACCCTGACCACATACATGCTGGGTGTCTCATACACGTCGGTCGGCGGGCTCCATAGGTTGTGTGGGAGGGTGCTGAACAGGTTGCTCTGTGAGAAGAAGTGCTTCAGCACTTTCTCCCCTTCGGTCTCCTTCCGGTAGCCCTGTGCGTGAGCACATTCGCCGACCGCGGTGGTTGGGATGAGGTTCATTCTCATGCCTCCTTCAACCGTCTAGGAAATATCGTCCTGGTACTCAAGCCTGTAGTTTGGCGCCTCCTGGGTGATGACGATGTCGTGCGGGTGGCCTTCGGCCACGCTGGCAGGCGAGATGCGGATGAACTTCGAGCGCTGTTGAATGTCCGTGATCTCCCGCGCCCCCATATATCCCATTCCCGCCCTGACCCCGCCGACCAGTTGATAGACGAACTCCGCCAGTGGGCCGTGATGCGGGACCCGGCCTTCGACCCCTTCGGGCACCAGTTTCGCCGGCCTGTCAATCCCGCCCTGGCCGTAGCGGCCCCTGCCGCCCTTGACCATTGCCCCCAGCGAGCCCATCCCGCGGTAGGCCTTGAAACTCCGGCCGTGATAGTATATCACATCGCCCGGACTTTCCGTAAGCCCGGCGAACAAACTGCCCAGCATCACCGCGCTGGCGCCGGCCGCCAGGGCCTTGACGATGTCTCCCGAATAGCGTATGCCGCCGTCCGCAATGACCGGCACGTCGCCCGCCGAGGAGGCGGCGTCGGCGATGGCAGTTATCTGGGGAACGCCAACCCCGGCCACCACCCGGGTGGTGCAGATCGAGCCAGGGCCGATGCCGACCTTCACCGCGTCCGCCCCGGCCTCGACCAGGTCCGCTGCTCCCTCGGCTGTAGCCACGTTGCCGGCGATGACCTCGATGTCGTGCGCCTTCTTGATCCGCCTGACCGCCTCCATAACCCCCTGCGTGTGGCCGTGGGCCGTGTCCACGCAGATGAGGTCCACGTCTTTGGCGATGAGTTGCTCGACCCGTCCGTCATCGTACGGCCCGGCCGCAGCGCCGACCCGAAGCCGGCCGCGATGGTCCCGGCAGGCGTTGGGGAACTGCTGTATCTTGTCGATGTCCTTAATCGTTATCAGGCCCCGCAGGCGCCTCTCCTCGTCCACCAGGAGCAATTTCTCCACCTTGTTCCGCTGCAGGATCTGCTCGGCATCTGCGAGCGTCGTGCCGAAAGGAGCCGTGACCAGATTGCCCCTCGTCATCACTTCTCGGATCCTGACCGAAGTGTCCGATTGAAATCTCAGGTCCCGCCTGGTCAGGATTCCGACGAGCTCGCCCTTCTCAATGATGGGCAGGCCCGAAATCCGGTTGGTGTTCATGATTTCCACCGCCTCGGCCACCATCTCGTCCGGCGCCAGCGTAACCGGGTCGAGAATAATGCCATTGGCCGACCGCTTAACCTTGTCCACCTCGCGGACCTGCTCCTCCACCGACAGGTTACGGTGGATGATTCCGATTCCGCCCTCCTGGGCGAGGGCAATGGCCAGGGCCGACTCCGTGACCGTGTCCATCGGCGCCGAGCACAGGGGGATGTTCAACCCGATGTTCCTCGTCACCCGCGTGGCCGTGTTTACCTCGGTGGGCAGAACGTCAGATTTCTGTGGGACAAGATAGACGTCGTCGAAAGTGATGCCGCCTTCAACCATCTTCATTCGCAGAGCGACCCCCGCTCACGACTGCTTGTGGCGGAAAAAAGAAATGAATACATCAAAAGCCCCAAGCCACATCAGGAAGGAACAGTAGCACGAAACTAACAAACGCCGCTCGGCAAGTCAACGAAAAAACGGACAGGATAGCGTCAACGCGGCAGTGACCGTGGCGAAAGAAACGTTTGACAGCGTGGTCGCCGTACCCTAATGAACACTTGATTATGCCGAGGGTGGGTGCAATATTCGGACTCTTTCAGCTAGAACAGCTACAACGCAAAAATCCACTAAAGGATTCACGCTGACATGTCGATAAATATTAGGAGGGGGGTTAGCAATTCTTGGTGTTAGCCGACCAGAAGTTTAGAAGGCGTGGGTAAGGTCACGCGCTTTATACAGAAACCACGCAGGGCATATTTCCATTCAAGGAGATGTACGTGAAGAATATACTGAGACTCGCGATAGCGGCGGTAGTACTGGCGTCCGGCATGACTCTCTCGGCGGCGTTACTGTCAAAGCTGTTCGTTCGTATTCGTCACGAAAAGACCATCAGGGTGAAGGGTTACGCAACAAAAGACGTAGTGTCAGATGTCGGTAGGTTTTCCTGTAGTTACAACAGCAGAGGGGCAAGTTTGAGCGAGGCCTACACGAAGCTTCAGAAAAGCAAGGACCGGGCAACCGAGTACCTGAAGCGGAAAGGCTTCACTGATGCGGACATGACCATCGGAACAATTAGCATGTCCAAAGTGCTCAAGCGAGACGCCAAGGGCAACAGGACCAATCAGATCGAATACTACGACGTTTCCCAATGCATCTCCGTTGCCTCGAGCAATGTGGTGTTACTCAGAGACGTTTCACGCAGCATCACCGAATTGATAAAGGAAGGGATTGAGATAAGTGGATCGGCGCCACAGTTCTACGTCTCAGATTTAGAGGGCACGAAGGTTGAACTGCTTGCTCAGGCCACGGCCGATGGTTACCGCCGAGCGCAAACGCTCGCACAGAATAGCCGCGGGAAAGTCGGTGCACTTCTCTCGGCACGCCAGGGGGTCTTTCAGATTACAGGAAGGAATTCAACTCGCACTTCCGGGTATGGGGTGTATGACACTTCAACAATTGAAAAAACCATCAAGGCCGTTGTGACGCTCGAGTATGCAATCAAACCCACCAGCTGAATCCTGCGGACACGCAATAGGCGAGCACCTATCAGCAAGAAAACTCGGACGAGCGTTGTGGCCAGTGCGGCTGAACTTTTCGCTTACGGCAGAGCGGTCAAGCGCAGCGATGACCATCACGAAAGAAAAAGTGTTGACAACGCGATCACTGTTAGGAGCTAGGAGGATGAAACATCGCGCGTCCTTGATCTTGGTTCTCGTCTGGCTACCATGTGCGTTGTTGCTGGGGTGCAAAGCCTCCTCGCCGGAGGTTACGGAGCAAGGGACGGTCCGGAAGCCTGCCTTCGCTCCCTATGGGGAAGTCGCCGATCGGCTGGTTGAGGAAATTCTCTCCCTACGAACAAATCAGGCGTTTCTGGCAGAGCTGAAGCTCGTCGAGGATTCCGGACCGAAGAAGATCTGGCGCCATTTCCAATGCAGTCATGGTGTCATCGGCCAGCGCTTGAATCCTTCATGGACCCCCCACGCGAAAGTCCCAAAGAACTTGCCAGTGTTTGCCGATGACGGCGTGGAGGTCGTTGTCTACATACACCTGGGAACGTATCCAGGCGCAGCCGCACGGCCCATGACCAATGTCATCGGTGATTTGAATGTCACCATGTTTACGGCAGGGCCGAAGGCCCGAGTTGTCCAGGATGAACTGGAAAGGATAATCGCAGAGGTACGTAACCACTTCACGAAGAACCGCTCCTAAGCAGTGGGTGGAGGCCGACTTCGTAATCCGCGCCGTTAGCCGGGATTCTTGGATTTTACTGGCCTAAGGAAATGAGGAGCGATGAAAATACTTCGACAGATTGGCTCGCTGGCCTTCGTGCTGGGGCTCTTCACCGCAGTATTCGCCGGGATACCATGGTACGTGATCGTTGCCGATGATCCGGTCGTGCCCTGGTGGCTCAGGATAGCCGTTTTCTGCCTTCTGGGCGGCATCCTTGTGGTTCTGCTGACAGTGGCTCTCGAACAAAGGAAAAACAAAACCTCAAGGGAGCGGCCGCTGCCTGCTGAGCCTGATCGCACGGTTTTGCTCTTGAAATCCGCAGCACTACCTGGCCGGGAGATCACGGAGATTCTCGGCCTCGTCCAGGGCCATACGGTATTTGCTATCTGGCTTGGCAAAGACCTATCCGCGATAGTCAGGTTGATCCTTGGCGGCGAATTGACGGAATACACCGAGATGATGGGAAGGGCCCGGGCGGCAGCTACCAGCAGGATGGTCACCCAGGCGGCAGAGATGGGGGCGGACGCCGTTATCAATGTTCGCTATATGACTACGAGTGTTGTGGCCAGCGCGGCTGAACTTTTCGCTTACGGCACAGCGGTCAAGCTCAGCGAATAAATCGCCTTGTCGAAGGACGACCGACCACGCTCACCGACGAAGAGTTGAGTCGGGCCATTCGGGGACTGCTTAGCAGATGAAAAAACCAAGGCGATCATTCCGACTGACCAGGCCCAAGTGCCCCGGATGCGATTCGGAAGAAGTTCGACTCGTGCGTTCGACGGGGAATTGGACCCGAATTGCAGCCAACACCGTTATTGCCTTCTTCCTGTGCCCCATTTTCTCGTGCAAATGGAAGTGCGTCAGTTGCGGCCGTGAGTTCAAAGCTGAGTAACACTTCAGCGAAGTGAAGGATCTCAGTCTGGCAAGGATGGGTGTTTGACATCCAAGCGGATGGCACGGTAGCATCCGGTTACGACCACCCCACGAGCGAGTAGAAAGCCCAACCCGCGCACGCGGCACGACCGGGCCTGATCCCAGCTGCTCGGCATTAAGAGCCGCACACAGCGCAGCAGGGCAGTTACAGAAGTTTCTTTGCCTTGGCGACGTTATCAACGGCGAAGACCAACACGCCGTTCTCTGTGCCGCGCGCGGTGCTGCCATAGACATACTGGATGTTGACCTTTGCCCTGGCGAGTTTTGCGGCCACTCCGGCCAGCACGCCGGGCTTGTTCGTCATCTCGCTCAGGATGACGTCGGACTCGACGTATAGGAGCCGGGCGCTTTTCATCGCCTTCCGCGCCGCCAGGGGCTTGTCAACGACCAGCCGGACGGTGCTCTGCTCGGTGGTATTCACCACTGAGATAGCCTTGATGTTCACCTTGGCCGTCGCCAACTTCTTGCAGAGCATCGCCAACTGCCCCGGCTCGTTCGGCAGCATTACGGACAATTGTTTCGCTGCTTTCATAACCCACCTCCCTGTCTAAAGAATCCGGGTGCGGCACCTTCGCCAGCACCCCGGTGCCAAAACGATGCAAAATGCCGATGTCAAATTAGGCTTTATGTGCGTATGAAGTTCGCAAGCAACTTCTTGCCTTCGGGGGTAAGGAAGGATTCGGGGTGGAACTGAACGCCTTCGATTGGATACTCCTTGTGACGAAAGCCCATTAGCTCGCCGCGGTCTGTCGTCCTGGCTGTAATCTCAAAGCAGTCCGGCAGAGTATCCTCCTTGACCGTAAGCGAGTGGTAACGTGTGGCCTCGAACGGGCTGTCGATGCCTTGAAATACGCCTTTGCCGTCGTGTTCAATCATCGAGGTCTTGCCGTGCATAAGGCGGTCGGCTCGGATTATCTCGGCCCCGAAGGCATAGCCGATACACTGATGCCCCAGGCAGACGCCCAGTATGGGGAGCGCCCCAGCGAAGTGTCGGATAGCCTCGTTCGAGATTCCCCCCTCCTTCGGTGTGCAAGGGCCCGGCGAAATCACGATGTGGGAAGGGTTTCGGCTTTCGATTTCGGGAATGGCAATTTTGTCGTTGCGATAGACCTCGATCTCCGCCCCCAATTCCCCAAGGCGCTGGACGAGGTTATAAGTGAAGGAATCGTAGTTGTCGATGATGAGTATCAAGCAGCTTTCTCTGAGACTTCGAACTTGTTGTTCAGGCGCAATATACCCCGATCTTCGCCCGATGTCAAACCAAGAAGTATTCGGATGTGGGAAGCGGAAGGGACGTGGTGTACCCCGTGTACGGGCGTTGCGGTGTTTGGGGAAGCGGTGGTTGCTGGAACTGCGGGGGCGCTCCCGCCGGGCCCACCGGACGCTCAACAAGCCGCCGCCAGAGCCGGACCCGCCTTCGGGGCAGCACCCCTGAAGCTGGTGATGAAGCTCCCCTGCTCCGAGGGGGAGCTCCATCACCAGACGGACTCAAGGGTTTGAACTTTCGGATGCTTCGGGTGTCCGCACGCCGCTGCCGCCGTGTTTGAGCAGCCGGGGTGTAAGGATCACAATCAGTTGGGACTTCTGGTCTGTGGTGCTGTGGGTAGTGAACAGCCAGTCGCCGATCACAGGGATGTGCCCAAGCAGGAACACGCGGTCCTTGGTCTTGACTCGGGCGCGACGCTGGAGGCCGGTGAGCGCGAATACCTGTCCGTCCGTAAGCACCGCCGTCGCGGTGACTGTTCGAGAATTTACCACCGGCAGACCGTTGGGATCAAAGCCCGACAGTGAGTTGACCTTGCTGTCGATCTCGAGGCGGATCGATTCGGTGCCGATGTACGGGGTCAGGTTGAGGACCAGACCATCGACCACCGAGCTGACCAACTTGTTGGCGGCGCCATCTTCCCTGGGCTGAGCAGCGGTGAGGAACCGGTGCACGTCTCCGGCGGTCACCGTGGCCACCGTGCGCTGGACACAGTTCAACCGGGTGGTGGTCTTGATCTCGGGGGCGCCGTGCCGGGCCATATAGTTGACGAAGTCCGCCAGCGCCTGTGGGCTGACGGTTGAGAAGTCCACACTCCAGGAGGTCGTCCGGTCGTAACCGTCTGCCGCGCTCCGGCTGCGTTCTTTCCCATAGGTGACGTCGACCGACTCCGGAAGGGCTTTCTTCCAGGTGTCCCACAGGAAGCCGATCCGTTCGTTGTCACCTTCGTTGATCTCGACGATTTTCACTTCGATTTCCGCCTGAGCTTGCGGGACGTCGAATGCCTTTAGAGCCTCAGCGATGGCCTCGAGACAGACGGGTGTATCTGAAAAGTAGATCAAGTTGTTCACGTCGTCGGGGACAGTGGTCACCAGGGAGGAGGCGCCGGCCTCTTCAGCGAGGCCCGCCAACTCGCTCGGCAGACGGTGCTTGGGTCGGTAGTAGAGGTCTCCTGTTCCGTCTGCGTCCACGGAAATATTCTGCGTGTCCAGCGCCGCAACGGTGGCGTCGAGGCGTGGGATCATGTAGGTTGGCGCGGAGACCACCAGCATTTCCGATCCGTCGAACGAGAGGGAACTGACCGTACCGTACTCAGGGTCCACCACCGCTTGGATGAGTGGCTGAATTTCGGCCGCCTTCGCGTCCCTTAGCGGATAGACCTTCGACACGAACTTCTTGTCGATGGTGGTCTGGAATCGTAGTTGATTGCCGGGCGTCACGGTTTGCACGGTCACGTTCGTCGCCTGGCCATCTTGACCGGCTGCCCAGTCGGGAGCGGTTGCCACTGCGAAAACAGTGGCGGAAAACAAAATGCTTCGGAGTATTGCTTTCTTCATCAGAATATATCCTCCTGAGTGTTGGGAGAGGCATTCGCGCGCGGAATCGGCTCTCTCCGGCGATTCGGTGTAGCTCCAGACAAAAGCTCGGGCCCCGCGCCCGCAGCGTTTCCGACCGCTGTAATCCTCTGGCTATCACCCCCTCTCCGAAATACCGTGTGTTGGGTTCCCTTGGATAACGCACGAAGCCGGCGAGTAGTCCACCACATAGCGGTACTGTTTGCCGCAGTGGAGGATGATCTCCTTCTGGCCGCGCTTCAACAGGCGCAGCTCAACGCGAAGCTCGCCGAATCCGTCATGCCGAAAAAGCACGTGATAGAGCTCACAGATCCTGGCGAGCACCTCTTCGTTCGAGTGGGCCTGAGGCGTTGGTGCGTTTCGCATTGGTTTTCCTACGCAGTTCCGGCTCCCAGCAGACTCCCCACCTGAAACACCACCAGCGTGATGACGTAGGCGAGCAGGGTCAGCCCCACCAACTGGAGCGCCGCCCATCTCCACGAACCGCTTTCCTTCCAGACCGTAGCAATCGTGACCATGCACGGCACACTGATCAGGCAGAAGAGCATGATGCAAAAGGCCTGAAGCGCCGTGTACTCGCGCTGGAGGACCGCCCGGAGCGGTTCAGATTCTTCGTCCGCTTCGCCCAGCGCGTGCACGATGCCCAACTGTGCCACAAAAACCTCCTTGGCGGCAAAGGCACCGATCATGGCCATGTTCATCTTCCAATCGAACCCAATCGGCCGCATGACCGGCTCGAGCGCGTGCCCGATGCGGCCCGCTATCGAGTGAGACAACTTGACGTTGCGCGCCTGGTTCTCATCCAGCCGCTGAAGTTGGGACTCGGGCGGCTGGGGATAATTCGTCATAGCCCACAGAAGCACAGAGATGCCGACGATGATGGTTCCGGCCTTCCGCAGGAACATCCAGCCGCGCTCCCACATGTGGATCAGCGTCCCCTTCAGTGTGGGGACGCGGTACGGCGGCAGTTCCATCACGAACGGCGCCGCCTCACCCCTGAAGAGCGTTGACCGCAGCAGCTTGGCCAGCAAGATGGCGAGCACAATGCCGATCAGGTAAATAATCCAAAGCAGCGGCGCCCGCCACGCCTGGGGGAAGAAGGCCGGAATGAATAACATGTAAATGGGAAGCCTCGCCCCGCAGCTCATCAGCGGGAGCACGAGCATCGTCGTCAGCCGGTCGCGGCGTGACTCCAGCGTGCGGGTGGCCATGATCGCCGGCACCGTGCAGCCGAACCCGATCAGCATCGGAATGAAGCTCCTGCCGTGGAGCCCGATCTTGTGCATCAGTCGGTCCGTGATAAACGCGGCGCGGGCCATGTAGCCGGAGTCTTCCAGCACCGCGATGGCCGCGAACAGCAGCAAGATATTGGGCAGGAACACCAACACGCCGCCGACACCGCCGATGATACCGTCCACAAGGAGCGATTTCAGCCCGCTCTCTGAGCCCGCTGGCCACAGCGACCCCACGGCCCCGCCGAGCCACTCGAAGAAATTCTCGACCCCGCCCATTGGGGGTTCGCCAAACGTGAAGGTTAGATTGAACACCAAGTACATCAGTCCAAGAAAAATGGGGATACCGAACAACCGGTTGGTTAGCACGCTATCGATCCGGTCGGACATGGAATGGCGTGCCTCCGCGCTTACCTTCGCCGCTTCCCGGCAGGCGCCCGAAATGAACCCGTACCGGCCCTCAGCAATAAGAATCTCCGGAACGTCGCCGAACGCCAGTTCTAGGCGGCTGGCAGCAGCCTCCGTGCGGGAAAGTATCTCGGACGCATCTGGCACCAGCTGCTGAAGCCGTCGCCGGACCTCCTCGTCGCCCTCCAGGAGTTTCACGGCGGCCCAGCGGGCCTGGAGCCTCTCGGTCACGCCCGGCTCCTTTTCGAGAAGGGCGAGGATTCCGGTGAGTTCTTTTTCGATTTGCCTGCCATACGAGACCGGCCGCGGTTGTGGCGGCCGCTCGGGCTCCGCCACACTTACTATGGCGTCCTTCAGCTCCTCCATCCCTTTGCCCTTGTGGCCAACCGTGCGGACAATAGTGATCCCCAGAAGTTTTGACAGGAGCTCGGCATCGATGTCGTACCCGCGGGCTTCGGCCAGGTCGCTCATATTGAGGGCAAGGATTAGCGGGATGCCCAACTCCATAAACTGCGTGGCGAGGTAAAGATTTCGCTCCAGGTTGGACGCGTCGATGATGTCCACCACGAGATCGGGCTGTTCTTCGATCACGAAGTTCCGCGCCACGAGTTCTTCGATGGTGTAGGGGGTGAGGCTATATGTTCCGGGGAGGTCGACCACGTGCACTTCGTGACGGTGATGGCGGAACCGGCCCTCTTTCTTTTCGACCGTGACACCAGGGTAGTTGCCCACATGCTGACGGGCGCCCGTTAGGTTGTTAAAAACCGTCGTCTTCCCGGAATTTGGGTTCCCCGCCAGCGCCACGGTGATCCGTCTGGCACTGTCTGAACCGACCGCGTCCGTTCGATTCATTTCAACCTGCTCCTCTCTAGAGTTTTACGCGTCCAACTTATCGCTCAAAAAAAAGTGATACCACTGCGACCATGACTTGGTACCCAATTCCGCCAAGCAAGGCGAACTGGGTTCCCCGGACAGGCGTGGTTCGTCGTCACAGACGGCGGCATCAATCGGGCTCCACGAGGACCGCTGCGGCTTCTTCCTTCCGAAGCGACAGATTGTAGCCCTTCACCTTCACTTCAATAGGATCGCCTAGCGGAGCCACCTTGATTACCTCAATGGGCGTTCCGCGCACGACACCCATGTCAGCGATCCGGCGGCACACGGGACCCGCCGCGCGACCGACGCGCACGATCTTGCCCGTCTGTCCGGGCTTCATTTGATGCAGGGTATTCACTGCCTGCTTGCTCCTTCCTTCTTGGTTGCGTTTACCCAGCCGTTCCTCGAGGCCGTTCAGCCAGTGCTGCAGCGATGATGGGTCAGGGGGAACTTGTCCGTCGCTTTGGACGTACTCACGAAACTTCTCGAGCCAGTCCTCGCCAGCACGAGGGCACGCCTTCACGAACTCGGCGAACAGGCGGAGCCGCAGCAGCACATCGGTATCTAGTATATGCTCCATGCGACACGCGTTCCGGTCGGCCATGCCCGCTTCTACCGACAGAATATCCGTCAGGAACCTGCGGAGAACTTTGTGACGACGAGCGACCTCCTGTCCCACTTTGCGGCCTTGCGCCGTCAGCGCCACGGCCTGGTAAGGAGCGTAATCTACCAGGTTCTTTTCAGATAAGCTCTTAAGCGCGGCTGTCACCGTGGACTTGTGAACCGCGAGCGCGTCGGCGATTTCGCCGGCCCGTGCGGCGCCCTTTTCCGCCACCAAGCGCCAGATGGTCTCGAGGTAGTCCTCGAGTGCCGGGCTCAGCGGGAGGGAATCATTCATGGCTCACATCCGCGCGAAAGTTTTATTCCTCAAACATATTACCCCCTAACCGGCAGTTGTCAAGAAAAATCTAGGAAAAAATTAGCCGGACCTCCATAACCACCGGGCAGACCAATGGTTAGTGAAACAAATGTAGGGGTCGAACTTGGCCAAGAAACTGTGTTTCGTCTAACGTCTAATATGACCCGGCAACATGCAGAGGCGGTGCGGTGGCGAGTCTGCCACACCGACGCCCGACTGGCCCGCCACGTTCGCCATTCTTCCTCAGCCGCGGCTGGCGGCCCAGAGCACGCCGTTTCCGTAGCGTCCGACCTTGGGACCCACTCTCATCCCTGTCACTGACCGCTCAAACACCTCAACCGTCGGGTTGGGAATCCAAACAGCCATTCCGCGGGTAGACACTGGTTTGACCCGGCCGCCCTCGTGCAGTATTCTGTGGATTGCAGTGGCTCGGAGAAGTGGGGCTTTGAAGGATCAGTTTCGGAAGACGATGAGTCGGCGGAAGTTCCTGAAGCGCGCCCTGCTCGGCGGTGTGGGAGCGTGCGTGGCGATGGGGGCGTATCCGTTCGCCGAGGCGCGTTTCTACGGCATTTCCCGCCGGACGGTCGGCGTGCCGAAACTGCCCCGCGCGTTCGACGGGACCACCATCGCGCTGGTCGCCGACATCCACCACGGCCCCTTCTGGGGCATCGGGTTCGTCCGGTCGATTGTCGAGGACACAATGGGACTGGCGCCGGACATCATCGCTCTGGCCGGCGACTTCGTGCACCGCGAGCCGGACTACATCGAGCCGTGCATCGCCGAGTTGGCCCGACTGCACGCGCCGATGGGGGTGTATGCCGTCCTCGGCAACCACGACCATTGGGAAAGCGCGCCGCGCACCCGCGCCGCGCTGGAGCAGGCCAGCATCCCCGAGTTCAACAGCGCCGGTGTATGGCTGGAGAAAGATGGGGCGCGGCTGCGCCTGTGCGGGGTGGACGACCTGTGGACGGGCCGCCAGGACCTGAAGGCGGCCCTGGGAGATTGTGGCTCTGGCGAGGCGGCCATCCTGCTCTCGCACAATCCGGACTACGCCGAGACCATCACCGACGCCCGCGTCCGTCTCGTCTTGAGCGGCCATACGCACGGCGGACAGGTCATCATCCCATTCTGGGGCGCTCCCATGATCCCGTCGCGCTACGGCCAGAAATACCGGGAAGGGCTGGTCCAGGCGCCGCACACACAAGTGTTCGTCTCACGCGGCTTGGGCACCATCACTCCGCCTGTCCGTTTCAACTGTCGGCCAGAGATTGTTCTTCTTACCCTCGTGCCTGCTCAGTAGGGGCGGCGGGTCGATGGCGTCACACTCACTAACGAGACGCGGCTTAGCCGGGCCGGAACAAAAGTTGACGGTTCCCGACGAGCTGCTTATGCTTTATCCGACCGCTGATGGTCTGGTGGGGTCTCATGCGTAACCGCTTCATTTTTCTGTCACCGGTTCTTGGGCACCTCGGCGCTCTGTTGTGGACGGTGGGGTTCGTGCTGTTGGTGCCGCTGGTCCCGCTTCTGATTTATGCGCGGACAGGGCGCGGCGAGGTCTTGCCGCTCTGCTACTTGGTGCCGGCCGTGCTCGCGATGGCGCTGGGGTTGGTGCTCAAGCGCCGCCACCGTTTGCAGCCGCTCAACTTGCGCGGCGCCATGCTGCTGGGCGTGCTGGGCTGGGTCGTGGTCTCCGCTATCGGAGCGATACCCTTCCACTTAGGGCTTGGACTGAACTATCTCGACTCGTTTTTCGAGGCGGTCAGCGGGTTCACCACCACGGGCATCACCATGCTCAGCGGGCTCGACCAGATACCGCGGAGCATTCTATTCTGGCGAGCCCTGATGCAATGGGTCGGCGGGCTGGGCATAGTTGCTTTGTTCCTCTTTGTGGTCTCGAGCCTGAGCTCGGCACACACCCTGTTCGGTGCCGAGAGCCACAAGGTCTTTTCCAGGCGACCGGCACCCGGTCTGTTCCATACGTTGAAGATTCTGTGGTCGATTTACGCCGGCTTCACCGTGCTCATCGCGGGCTTGTTGTTCCTCGAGGGGGTCCCGCTTTTCGACGTGGTGGTTCACTCGCTCACGTCGGTCTGCACCGGCGGGTTCTCATCTCACGACGCCAACATCGGTTATTACGCGCAGGTCGGCCATCCCCATTTCGTTCTGATAGAGTACACCATCGTCTTCGCCATGGTGCTGGGTGGGCTGAACTTTTTCATCCATTACCGCGTATTCACCGGCGGCATCCGCGCCCTGTGGGACAGCGCTGAAGTCAGACTGTTCTGGACGTTCCTGGCCGGCGCCACCATCCTGGTGACGGCGGAGCACTTTGCGAAGTGCGGCTTTGAAAACGCCCACGACAACTTCCGACACTCCGCCTTCCAGGTCGTCTCCATGCTGACAACCGCGGGCTTTGCGACCAGGGACATCGGCGGGGCATACTTCTCCCCGCTGGCGAAGCAGGCCTTCCTCGTTCTGATGGTCGTCGGCGGCTGCGTAGGCTCTACCAGTGGCGGGTTCAAGGTCCTACGGGTGTGCATACTATTCAAGATGGTGGGGCGGCAGGTCAGGCGGATCGTTCACGGCCGTTCAGCCGTCAATCTTGTCCTGCTCGACGGCGAGCGGATCGACGTGGAGGAAGTTCACCGGGTGGCGGCGCTCTTCTTTGCCTGGGTGATGCTGCTCGTCATTGGCAGCGGAGTGACGGCGCTCCTCTCTACCCACGGTCCGTTGGAATCTGCCTCCGGGATGTTCTCCGTTTTGAACAACGTCGGCCCGTGCTACATCACGGCTGGGGAGATGGCCCAACTCCATCCGCTGATCAAGCTTACCTACATAATCGGAATGGTCGCAGGCCGTCTCGAAATCCTTCCGGTGCTGGTCTTGTTCACAAGGAGGACATGGCGATAGCGGCGAGCGGCGCATTGGCCCGCCCAGTTTCGCGAGGCACCACAGGATGCATGGCCGGCGTTGGGGCTCGGTCAATCGGTTTGACTTTTGGGGCGTTTCTGTTTATAATAAACGGGATGGCGCCTTGGACGTGTTAGAGGGATTAAGTGGCAAGAACCTCTGCCACCGAAAGATTCAAGACTATCCTTGGCATCCTAGAACAAGAGTTCGGCCAGCGCCAGCCATATAGGCCGCATCCGCCGGTAGAGCAGGCCCTGTTCACGGTGCTGCTCAAAGATGGGCAAGAAGCGCCGGCAGAGCGCGCCCTCCGCCGCCTGCAACGTGAATTCGTGGACTGGAACGAGACACGTGTTTCCGAGGCCGAATATCTGGACAGGATTTTGGGCAAGGGCTTCCCGCAGGGAGTCGGCGAACTTGTCAGAAGCACCCTCACCGCCATTTTCAACCACTCCCAGGCTATGAATCTCGACGACATTATGGGTTTGGACCCACAGGCGGCAGGGACAAGGCTGAAGAAACTCGACGTCATGCCAAGCCGGGTGTCTGGCGAACTGCTGCTTGCCAACCTGAACTACGGCAAGCTACCCGAGGGCGCCGGGCTGTTGAGGGTCGCCAGGCGCACGAAACTGGTCCGCCCGGGGCCACCACACTCCCAGATGCGAGGTCTTCGACGCATTTCCCCCAATACGAGGGTACCCAGAGTCTTTCATGCGTTCGAGATGTTGGCCGAAAGAATCTGCACAGCCGAGGATTTCGACTGCGCGGGGTGTCCAATCAAAAGCCTTTGTCCCACCGGCGTTGAGAAGTTGAAGCAGTTAGAGATTCAGAAGGAAAAAGAGCGACAGGCCCAGGAGGCAGAGAAAGAACGGTCGCGGAAGAAGCGCAGGCAGGGACGCAAGGCCAGAGCTCGCAAGAAGGCAGCGACAAAGGAACTCAAAAAGGCTATACAGCTCCGCAGCAAGAAGCTGAACATTTCAACGAGCAAGCAGCGTGAGCGCCACAGGAACACTGATGCCGCGGGTGCAGTAATGATGCAGACGCCGTCCGGCAAGGTCAAGCGGGTGCGCAACACGAAGGAAAAGAAGAAAATGACGCGAAAAACTTCGAGGTCCGGGCAGCGCAAACCAGCAACCAACTCCAAGAACGCTTAAAAACAGTCAAACAGCTATTGCAACACCGCCGTACGCGCCTCAATGGAACGCCTCTTCTACCGGAGTAATCGGCCGTGGTCCTCAGGGTGGCTTTGCCGTCGGGGAGTGTTCAGGGATCGCGCACTGATATCGGAGTTGAAAATGGCCGGTGCCCCGGCCATAATAGAGCATAGTCTGAACAAGGTGACACCCTGAGCGTCCAATGATGAACCGAGCGCTTTCAAGAATGGTTGGTGCTGCGTGCCTGCTTGCGGCGCTTTTTGCAACCGCTTATGCATCGGCCGGCCCTCGACCGCGGCCCGCAACGCAGGACGCGTATGCCGCGTTCTGTGTGGGCATTGAACTGATGCAGGCTAAGCGGTACACGGAAGCCGTTCACTGGCTCGAGCAGGCCGTGGAGTTCGACCCGAAGTCAGCCGCCAGCCACACCTGGATAGGCGTGATTTGCGACCAGAAGCTCCACACGCCCAGAAAGTCCCGACAGCACTTCGAGCGTGCGCTCAAGCTTTCACCGGACAGTTTCGTTGCCCGTTACGGCATAGCCAGGTTGTACTTCGGCGCCGGCCAGCACGAAAAGGCGGCCGAGGAAATGCTCGCTGCTATTCGGACGACGGAGGCGAAACACAATCCCGCCCTTGCAGCCAGGGCGTACACCAGCCTCGCCGTCAACTTCGAGCAGCGCGGTGACAGACGGAAGGCGGTGGAATACTACACAAAGGCCGCGGAGGTGGCGCCCAGCCCGGTCTATGCGCTCGTGCGTCTCGGCCGCTTCTATCGGGCGGTGGGCGAGAACGAAAAGGCCATCCGTGTCTTCCTCAAGGTCAAGCGGCTTGTGCCGACCTATGGACGAGTGCATCAGCAACTTTGCGACGCATATAAAGCAACCGGCAGGTGGAAACAGGCGCTGCAGGAACTTCAGGCATACATCAGCCATCGGAACGGCCCGGGCCAGCGAAGCGCCCTGCTGAAGGAGGCCGCCGCACTGGCCGAAAAGTGCGGAGACACCGAAACAGCCCAAAAACTACACCAGACCCGCCTGCTCAAGCTCGTAAAGTACTACACCCCGCAGACGGCCACACCACGTCTTTGCGAGGATATTGCCTCTGAGCTGGAGAGCCTCGGGCGGCTGGAGCAGGCCGAACCATACCTCAGGGATGCGGCCGAAAACGCAGCCGGTCACACCGAGGCGAGGCTTCGGATGAAACTGGCCTCGCTGTACCAGAAACTCGGCATGACCGACAAGGCGGTGCAGCAACTGAACCGTTGCATACGCCAACTTGAGCCCGAAACCTCAATCCGCTATAGGACCAAGCTGTGCGCCGTCCTCGAAGAGGCCGGAAAATATCCCGAAGCTGAAAACGCCCTCCGCCAGATCCTCGACATACCCGGCTCCAAGGCTATCGGCCACGCGGAACTGGGCTTGTTCCACAGCCGGAGAGACGACACAGGCAAAGCGGTCAAACATCTACACCGGGCCATAAAACTCGCCGATACAGATCAGAGCGCCCGCTACAGGATACAACTGAGCATCGTGTACACCGATGCCGGCCGCCACAAGGAGGCCGAACAGGTCCTGATCGAGGCCCAAAAAATCTTCCCCGACAATCCTTCTGTTAACAACGCCCTGGGATGGTTCTACGCCCAGCGCGGCCTCAACTTGGACAAGGCCCTGGGGCTGATTCAGAAAGCCCTCGAGAAGCACCCCCGAAATCCATACTACCTCGACAGCCTTGGCTGGGTGTATTTCAAGCAGGGGTGCAAGAAAAAGGCGCTGAAACAACTGTTGAAGGCTGCGGCGTTGGGCCAGGACAGCGCGATTCTGGACCATCTCGGCGACGTGTACATGGCGCTGGGCCAGCCCGAAAAGGCGGGCACACAGTGGAAGCGCTCGCTTGAACTGGACCCCGACGCCAGTGGGGTTCGCCGAAAGCTTGAAAGCCTGAACAAGGCGCCGTAACAGCGGAGGGAAGGCCATATGTCAGGCCACTCGCACTGGGCCACCGTCAGGCGGCAAAAGTCAGCCGTCGACGCAAAGAAGGGCAAGGTCTTCTCGAAGTGCGCCAGGCTCATCATGTCCGCCGCCCGCATCGGCGGCGGCCACCTCGACATTAATACCAGGCTCAAATACGCCATCGACGACGCGCGCTCGGTCAACATGCCAAAAGAAAAAATCGACCGCGCCATCCGCAAGGGCACCGGCGACCTCGAAGGCGAAAGCCTGGAGGAAGGGGTGTACGAAGGATACGGCCCGGGCGGTGTCGCCCTGCTGGTGGAAACTCTCACCGACAACCGCAACCGCACCGGTTCAGAGATTAGAAGACTGTTTGAAGACGCCGGCAGTTCACTTGCGGGTGCCGGAAGCGTCGCATGGATGTTCCGAAAGAAAGGCGTCCTCTCCGTCAGGCATGACGCCGCCGACGAAGACAGGCTGATGGAAATCATCCTTGAAGCCGGCGCCGACGACATGCGGTCCTTCGGCGACTTCTACGAAATTACCTGCGAGCCCTCCGGCTTCAGCGAGGTCAAACAGGCGCTCATTGACAACACCATCTCCCTCGATACCGCTCAGGTTACGAACGTGGCCACGCAAAACGCGACCCCGTCGCTGGACGAGGCGCGGAAGGTGTTGAAACTGATGGGATCCCTCGAAGACCACGAGGACGTGCAAAACGTCTCGGCGAACTTCGATATCACCGCGGAACTGATGGCGGAAATCACATGACAACCCCCGTGAAACCTGGGGACCGGGCGGCGCTGGAACTCGACGACACCTGGCGCGTCTTCCGCGTGATGTCGGAACTCGTCAGCGGCTTTGAAACCATGGCACAGATAGGGCCGGCCGTAACAATGTATGGCTCGGCGCGGGTCAAACCCGGCGACAGATACTACGAACTGGCCGTCCGCATCGCGGAAACCCTTGGCGCCGCCGGCTACTCCGTCGTGTCGGGCGGCGGTTCAGGCATCATGGAAGCCGCCAACAAGGGAGCCCTCGCGGGTGGCGCAAACTCGGTGGCGCTCAACATCGGCCTGCCCGAAGAGCAGACCCCCAACCCCTATTCGAACGTATCGCTCGATTTCCGGTACTTCTTCACTCGCAAAGTGATGTTCGTCAAGTACGCCTATGGCTTCGTCATCATGCCCGGCGGCTACGGCACCCTCGAGGAATGCCTCACCGCCCTGACCCTCATCCAAACCAAACGATCGCACAAGGTCCCCGTCTTCATGGTTGGCGAAGAATACTGGCACGGGCTATACGACTGGCTCAAACAGGGAGTCGAGAAAGGATACCTCGAGGAGCAAGACCGCAGGCTTATCTCTTTCACCGAGGACCCCGACGAAATACTCCGCCGGGTTCAGCAGTACGCGAAAAGTGAAGAGGCAGGAGAGCACCAAGCCCCATCTGTCTGACCTGGCGACGCCGCAACCGGCCGCGTAATTCGAACGACGACCAAACCTGAACATTGCAGTAGTTGGCAATTGGCTATGTTGCGCTCGTCTCTTCCTTGTTTTCCGGGCTCGGCAGTGCGGAGCGGATTTCATAGCGCATCGCGGCTTGCTCACTTTCCGGCCTCTGTGGTGTGACCATCCGTCGGGTGACGGTTGCGACGAAGACCTTTTTTGCGCCTGCACGCTTCAGCGTGCCGGCGCACTCACTGGTCGTGGCGCCGGTGGTCAGCACGTCGTCCACCAGCAGGACGGACTTCCCGGTGAACTTCCTCGGAGCCTTGACTCTGAACGCGCCCTTGACGTTGGCCCGCCTGCTGGCGAGTGACATTTCGCCGGTCTGAGGCGGGGTGTTGACCACGCGCCGTAAGCCGTCGGTCAAAACCGGCAGCCCTAACCGTTCACCGACCTCCCTGGCAAGCAGTGCCGACTGGTTGAAGCCGCGCGAGCGCTGCCGCTTTCTGTGTAGAGGGACGGGAAGAATGAGCTGGGCCTGCTCGGGGAGGGCAGTGCCTTCGAGCCGGGCGGTAAGGAGCTTACTGAGTGGATAGACGTTGTGTTTTTGTCGGGCGAATTTCAGCGCCAGGACCATGTCGCGAGCAGAGCCAGCGTGATGTGCGGCGGCCACGGCCTTGTTGAAGCGGAGCGGGGTATTCCGGCAGTTGATGCAGCGGCGGTTGGTGGGCACGTAGGGGCCGAGTTCGTGGCCGCATTTCTTACAAACCGGCTCGCCCACAAACTGTATCTGGCCGATGCAGCTGCGGCAGAGGTAACGGTCTTCATCCTCCGCAGTAGGCCGCCCACACACCACACAGTGCGGCGGGTACAACAGCCGCCCGAAGGCCTCGGCCAGCCTCGCACCGTGAGGCCACAGCTTGGGCAAAACATTTTGAACCGGACCCAACGACTATCCGCTCCCGCCAGCGACCGGCAATCAGTGCTCGGGTTTTATTCCACGTATTCCATTTCACGCAGGCTGTGTCGTGCTGACTTCATTGCGTTTTTCACGGCTTGGAGAAATGCGGAGGCAACGACGCCGTCAGCAACACGGTGATCGACGGCGAGGGTGACCGCCATCATCTTTCTTGCCGCGATTTTCCCATTGATAACTACAGGCTTGTCGGCAATTTGTCCCACGCCCAAGATGGAGGCCTGGCCCGGATTGATTATGGGGAGGAAGTTCCCGACCTGATACATTCCCAGGTTCGAGACGGTAATACCGCCGCCTTCGTATTCGAGCGGCGTCAGCCGCTTGGAGCGTGCTTTGTGGATGAGTTCCGCCGTGTGCGCCGCCACCTGTTTGAGGCTTTGCCGTTCGACCCCCCGGACGACTGGCACCATCAAGCCTTCGTCTGTGGCAACAGCCAGCGCAACATCGGCGGTCGAATTGACCGCGATGCAGTCGCCGGCCCACGAGGCGTTCATCATCGGCACCGCCTCGAACCCGCGGGCCACGGCCTTGATGATGATGTCGTTGAACGAAACAGCTGTTCCCGCCGCCTTCAATTCTTCCCGCAGGGCAACCGCCTCGGTCATGTCGATGTCGGTTTGCAGGTAGAAGTGCGGCACCTCCTGCTTTGACCGGGCCATGCGTTCACCGATGATGCGTTTGGCCGCGGTCAGTTCGACCTTTTTGGTTCCGGCTGCGGCAGCTGGCGCTAGCGGCCGGGCCTTTTCGACGTCGGCTTTCATAACACGCCCGCCGTCGCCGGTACCCTCGACCTGCAGGAGGTCAACCCCGCGTTCGTAGGCAACCTCTCTCGCAGTTGGGGATACTCGTAGCTGTGCGACTCTTTCGGCGTAGGCAATGACGTCGGCCTCAACAACCCTGCCGTGGGGGCCGGTGCCACGGACGGCGAGCGGGGTCACTTTTTTGCGTTCGGCTGTCTTCCTCGCTCGAGGGGAAATGAGGAGCTTTCCTGCGGCGGCTGGTTGGGCGGCCTGGCGCCCCTCTAACCCGTGCGGGGGCGCGGTCTCGGCCAGCCGCTCCGGTGCTTTTTCACTCGGCTCGGGCTTTGCCAACTCAGGCGGCGACTCAGGCGCCTGTTCCTTCTCCGGATCGCCCACGTACGCGATGACGGCGTCGACGTCGATCTCTTCTCCGGCCTCGACGTAGGTCTTCAGCAGGGTTCCTTCTACGAACGACTCGATCTCGAGCGTGGCCTTGTCAGTAGTGATCTCGAGAAGTATATCGCCTTTTTTGACTATGTCCCCTTCCTTGACATACCACTTTTCGATGGTTGCCTTTTCGACGGTCTGCCCTAACCTCGGCAGTATCACTTCTTGAAGCAATCGTGCCTCCTTTATTTACCAGGGGGGTTGTTCTTCGGTGGAACCGTCAGGCTCGTCCGGGTCGAAAACACGGTCTTCATCCACGCGGAGTTCCTCGTTGTACCAGTCGATGTCGGGGCCGGACCGGCGGAGCTGCTCGATGATGTCGGTGGCTGTCACCGCTCCCGGGCCGGCTGAGGTCGGGGCTCGGTCTGCGGCCAGCCCGTGCCAGTACACCGCAGTGCGGGTGGCCTCGAACGGGCTCATCTTCTGGGCCAGGAGACCCGCGATCATGCCGGTGAGCACGTCGCCTGTGCCTCCGCTCGCCATGTAGGGATTGCCGGAGGTATTGACAAAGACCTGCCCTTCGCCGGCAACAACTGTGCCTGCTCCCTTCAGTGCCACGGTGACGCGGTAGCGCTGGGCAAAGTCATGGGCCACGCTGCGCCGGTAGTATTGTATCTCGGCAGTTGGCTTCCCGGTAAGCGTCGACATCTCACCGGGGTGTGGGGTAATGATGACGGGGGCCTTTGCCGACTTGAGCAGGTCTGCTTTTCCCTGTAGTGCGTTTAGCGCGTCGGCATCGAGCACCAGCGGCAGCGGCGAGCGCTCGACGAGACGGTGCACCATGAGTTGGGTTGACTTGTTGCGGCCGAGGCCGGGCCCGGCGGCGACCACGCTGGCGCGGCGGAAGAATGCTTCGATCTGCGGCCAGGCGCCGAGTGATATGGCGCCGTCCGGCGTTTCCTTGACCGGCAGGGTCATGGTGGTCGGCCAGGCCTGGGCGATGTACGGCTGGAGGCTGGCGGGGCATGCCAGGGTGGCCAGTCCGCTGCCGGCGCGGGTGGCGGCGAAGGTACAGAGCGCCGCGGCCCCCATCATCCTGCGCGAGCCCGCCACCACCAGGACGTGGCCGAAGTCCCCCTTGTGGCTTTCTTCTTTGCGGGACCCGGGGAGCGGGGGCTGGTCGACCTGGTAAAAGTCCGACATGGCAACGCTCCTAGGTGTTCTTGGTGCGGCCAGATTTCGAACCCGCCAGATGATTGATTTGGGAGGCAATATAACCAGCGCCGAATCCCTTGTCAATGTTGACTACCGAGACCCCAGGAGCGCAACTGTTGAGCATGGTGAGCAGGGGGGCTATCCCGGCAAAACTCGCGCCGTATCCGATGCTGGTGGGCACGGCAATTACGGGGCACCCGGCCATTCCTCCTACGACGCTCGCCAGCGCGCCCTCCATCCCGGCAACCACCACAATGACGTTGGCGGCCTGGATGTCCCGTGCGTTCGCCAGTAGTCGGTGGATGCCTGCCACACCTGCGTCGTAGGTGGTCGTGACCCGGTTCCCCAGAATCTCCGCCGTGACCCGGGACTCTTCCGCCACAGGGATGTCCGATGTGCCGGCGCAAACCACCAGGATGTTTCCGATAGGAGCTGGGCGTTCGGGGGTGAGGACTGCGGCGATTCGCGCCTGCTGGTAGTATTTCGCGGCCGGCCAGCGGCGTTTGAGCGCCTCAAACACGCGGCGGTCGGCACGTGTTGCAAGCACGTCGGACCCTGCGCTGACCAATTTCGACGCGACGGAGACCACCTGCCCGGCCGTCTTGCCGGGGCAGTAGATTACTTCGGGAGCGCCCGACCTCAGGGCGCGGTGATGGTCAACCCGCGCGAAGCCAATGTCCTCGAAAGGCAGGATTTTCAGTTTGCGAAGCGCCGTCTCGGGTTTTAGCCGGCCGGCGGCGACTCTTTGGAGAATTGAACGAATCTTTTCTGCATTCATCCTGCTCAGCCCCGCATCAATTGCGAAAATTGCCGCTGCTTTATAGAACTTCGGGAGACTATCCCAATCTACTGAGCTGCGGGACGGCATCTGCGTCGAGCGACGCCGTCCGGCCCGATTGAAACAGATGATATCCGATACCGGCCGCCATGGCAGCGTTGTCGGTGCAATAGGTGAGTGCGGGCAGGAGCAGACTGATATCTTCCTGCTTCGCCGCCCGGACGAGTTTTTCACGCAGCCGCCTGTTCGACGCAACCCCGCCGCCAATGGTCAGGCGGAAGCAGTTCAATTGCTTGCACGCGGCGATTGACTTTTTGACCAGGACGTCGACAACTGCTTCCTGGAAGCTTGCGGCGACATCGGCAAGCTCCTGCTCGCCAAGCGAAGATGCGTCTCGCTCCTTTCCGTCCTTGCCGCAGACGTGATAGAGGACGGCTGTTTTCAGGCCGGAGAAGCTGAAATCCAGCGACCCGGGCTCGAGCATGGGCCTGGGGAACCGGATTTTCGCCGGATTGCCAGCCTCGGCAGCCTTCTGGATCGAGGGGCCGCCCGGATAGCCCAGCCGTAGGATCCCTGCGACCTTGTCGAACGCCTCGCCCGCAGCGTCGTCGATGGTAGAGCCGACAACTCGACCTCAGCGGGGCTGGCCGCGTGGCACAGACTTGTGTGGCCGCCGGACGCGACCAGACCCACAGTGGGATATTCGAGCGCGGTGGGCGCGAGATTGGCCGCGTAAACGTGCGCCGCAATGTGATTCACCGGCACGAGGGGCAGGTGGTGGAACCAGGCGAAGGTCTTGGCCGCGGTCAGGCCGATGATGAGCGCTCCGACCAGCCCCGGCCCGTTTACCGCGGCGACGGCCTCCAGGTCGTGAGGTTCAGCGCGGGCCTCTGCCAGAGCCTGTTCCATGATGCAGGTTATGGTCTCGACGTGCGCTCGGCAGGCGACCTCTGGCACGACCCCGCCGAACTTGGCGTGAAGGTCGTCCTGGCTTGCGACGACGTTGCTGAGCACGCGGCGCCCATCGACCACGATGGCTGCTGCGGTCTCGTCGCAGGAGGTTTCCACCCCGAGGATGAGCATTTTATTCGGTCGTTTTCCCCGCCACTTTTGCCGCGCGCTCCCGTACCAGCATCATGCCCTTGAGCGCGTTCACTGCGGCTTCGAGGGTCTTGTCGTGGAATTCCTCGGCTTCCTTCTCCGGTCCCGCCTCAGCACCGCCGGGTGGCCTGGTCTGCTTCTGAGTCGGTTGAGGTTCGGTTTTCGGGGCGGCTTGCTCTTCTGTGCCTTGTTCTTGGCCGGCGGTGTGCTCGCGGGCCTCGCGGAGGTGCTTCTGGCGCCACTGGTCCCAGAGGGCCATTTCGTCCTGGAGGGTAGTTTTCACTTCGATTTCCGGGTCGATACCCCAGGTTTCTTCGTGGGGGTCGTTGGGGTGGCGCTGAATGAGGCGACCTGATGGTGTGTAGTAGTATGCCGTGGTCAGGCGGAGGGCGGATTTTCCGTCCTCCAGTTTGATGATGGTCTGGACCGAACCCTTCCCGAAAGTTCTCTTCCCTACCAGCACTCCGCGCTTGTGGTCTTGGATGGCGCCGGCGACGATTTCAGAAGCGCTGGCGCTCCTGCCGCTGATGAGGACGGCGAGAGGGAAGTTTGGATAGGTGGCGTCTTTTGTGGCCTCGTACACCTGCTGGGGGCTTTGGCGGCCTTTGGTGGAGACGATGACGCCTTCGGGGAGGAACCGATCGGCGATTTGGACGGCCGAGGCAAGGAGCCCGCCCGGATTGAACCTCAGGTCGAGCACTAACGCTCCCATCCCCTGCTCCAGCAGTTGCGCTACTGCGTTATCCAGGCTTCCGGCTGTGTTCGCCTGGAATTGGCTGAGTCGGATGTAGGCAATTTTGTGTTTGTCATCAATGAAGTGAACATCCTTGACGCTCTCGACCTTGATGATGTCGCGGACTATGGTAATGTCTTCGACCTTTCCGTTTTCGTGAAGGACCGTGATTGTGACCGGCTTGCCCTTTGGGCCGCGGAGCTTGTTCACAGCCTCCCGCAGCGAAACTCCCTTGGTGCTTTCGCCTTCGATCTTGATGATGGGGTCGCCGGCGAGGACGCCGGCGCGGAATGCGGGAGTGTCTTCGAGCGGTGTAATCACAGTGAGGACGCCTACCTTGTCGAGTGTGATTTCGATGCCCAGCCCGCCGAACTCGCCCTTCGTCTCTGCTTCGAGGCCTTTCTTTTGCTCCGGCGGCAGGAAGGCGCTGTGCGGGTCGAGCGTCTGCAGCATCCCTTTGTACGCCCCGTAGAACAGCTTTTCCCTGTCCACCTCTTTGACGTAGTTAGCCGTGACGGTGGCCACAATGCGCGACAGTGTCTGATACTGGCTGTACATTTCCTGCGGCTCGGCGGGTCCGCCGGTGCCAGCTATGGTCAGGCACGACATCACGAGCACGGCAACAATAACGAAAATGATTTCCCTGTTTTTCATAAAGCCTGATCCTCGGGATTCCCACAGAGTTGGTGATGCCTGGACCATTTTGAAGTTTATCAGGGTTTTGTGCCGGTGTCAACTAACGTCGTCTGCAACCCGGGGTCATTCAATTGCCCCGCTACATGCCAAGACAGATGGATTCTGCTGCGGTTTTGTTGCCCAAGGCTAGGATTTTCCGGTGCAGTTCGATTGCCGACGGGAGTCAAAACGGAGAATTGAATGCCCGGTTTGCAACTGGAAGGAAAGGGCCTGAATCGTTCAGCGCGCCGGGGGCAAACCGTCCACATGTTGCTTTTTTGCAACGTTAGAGCGTCAGGGTGTGTAAAAAACTGCACGCGCCCAGAACTGGCTGTCCGAAGGCCTGATGCTAACATGAGCGCACATCAGCACTTAGAGAAAACTACCTATAATCTGGTTTCTTGGCATGATATTTGCATAGTAATTCAACTGTGAGCACACATAGGTGGTGGATCGGCGCCACTGTTGGGCTGCAAGGCCCCGTGGCGAAGCGCTTGGTAGATAGAGGTCGCTGGTGTTTGGTCCGAGAGTTACTTTCGTAAGGCTTGGCGGTTGCGGCACGTTTCGGAGGTCATAATGAACGCCACTATGAGGATGTATCTTTTAGTAGTCCTAACAATTGGTTTTGCGCTCTTGTGTCAGCTCGCCTCTGGCGGCTACAATCCCCCGTGGGACCCGGACACACCCGGCGGCTACGAACATAGGGACGGGTACTCGTTCACTCTCGATTATTACTATAACCAGAGCGATGAATACTACTATGGCGACTCGGTCGGCGGCAGCGAGTTCGAGATTTGGGAAGTGGGCGCTAAACTCACCAGCGACAAGCTCTACTTCAGCATCTGGATAAACATGCCACAAGCGGGAGCCGACGCAGAGGACTCTTACACCGACCCCGGCGTCCCCGCAAACATGAGCCCCGGCGACCTATGGATCACTGTGGGGACAACGAACCCCTTTGCGGCCGGGTTCGACAGGCATGCCATTGCCCTTACGGACCGCTCACAGAATGTAGATTATGACTCCAACTACGGTGGGAACATCGTTCCACAGAAATATAATGCCGGCGGAGTACCGGACGTCTGGCCCGATGTCATCAAGGGGGATTTATACAAGGACGCGGACTATGCGACCGGCACATTCGAGGATTATCAGCAGCGTATGAAGCAGAACGACCGCTGGTACTGGCCCGACGACCAGGACGGCGACGACGACAAGAACAGTTACATGACGCTAATAAAGGACTTTGATCCGGCCAATCACGTCAGCGGCCGGAGCTCTGTGGGGTGGAGCGAAGAGGGATACTGGGACTGGGACGCGGACATCACCGATTGGGTCTGGGTCGCCGCGCAGCGCATCACCGGTGAAGTATACCTGAGCGACATTGGCCTTTCGCCGGGCATGGATTATTCGCTGTTCGTTTCATCAGAGTGCGGGAATGACGGCGCGGCACACGCCATCCCGGAGCCCTCCGTTGTTGTACTGTTCCTTGTTGGCGCTGGTCTGGCAGCGGCCTTGCGCAAGGCCCAGCACCGGCGCAGCTACACCCGCATCGCCGACTGACCCACCACCCAAGTGCCACGTTCAGGCCGACTAACACGCGGCTCGCCCACCCCTCCGCAGTTTGTACCT
>JAUWIN010000018.1 GCA_030605345.1 Candidatus Brocadiia bacterium | reverse complement strand
TCGTTGTATCCATAACTGTGCTGGCCGGAGACAAACCATTTGGAACCGGGGAAGAACTCCGCTGAGGACATTTCGAACACCATGGCGGCGAGCGCGGTGGGGTAGGCGGTCCCTCCATACGATCCGTAAGGCACCAGGTTCTGCGTGTAGTACCGCTGGTCCTCGCCTACGGGCGTACCGGCCTCGATAAGCGGATCGACCATTTTTTCGAGCCAGTTGTCCCACTTCGTCCCGCCGAATTGGTGCAGGGCGATGGTCATGTAGTAGTTGAAGTAGATGTCGTCTACCTTGGTAGCCCAATACATATAGTCATCGCCCGTTGGGTTGATGCCGTTGTATCCGGAAGTGCTGAGCCAATTCATCTGCTCCTGGACGCCTGTGCTCGATGGTTTTCGGCCCATCAGCAGCCTGACGGCCAGGGTGGCTGCGGTCATCCGCCAGGGCGAATTGCTGTTGTAGCCGTGGGTGGCGAAGCCAGAGCCCGGTGTAAGCCTCGAGGCCCGGTATCCTGCTCCCCCCGTCCCCAGGTATGTCGGGTCTGTGCAGTTCGCAAGGTAATCGTCGATTTTCCCTTTTGTCGGTTCCTGGGTCAAATATGCCATGCCGACCTTTCCCGCCGACCACAGCCCCTGGAACGCCCAGACGTTGGCGGAGTTGTCGTTGTAAAGGGAGGTGCTGTAGGGGAATGCCCCGCAGCTGCCTTGGGTGCTGACGAGATGTTCAGCGGCTCTTGCCGCCTCTGCCTTCAGATTTCTGCCGCCGATGTTCACGTCTCCCATTATTCCGTAGGCGTCGCACAGCGCCATGGTGCATATTCCGCTATTGTAGGACTCGTAGAATCGTTCTGACGCACCGAAGTCCCCGCCGTGAGTATGGGAGAAGTTCATAAGGTAGTATAACGCGTTTCCTATAGTATCACCGTAGCGAGAGTGGTTAATGTCATATCCTGCTCCGAGGAAGGCGAGTAGCCCCAGCCCGGTGACGCCGACACGTGGCTGGCCAGAACACCACTGCGACGCGTTAGCATCGAGCCAATTCAGCACCTCGGCGACCGTTTCGTACGCCTCGGAGGATGAGGGTGGGGTGTAGCCGGCTGAGCCCGTTGTTATCTCCTCTTCCGAGACGGGGCACGCGATAAGGTCTTCGTTGTCAATGTAACCCCCCTCATACAGGGTTTCGTACCACGGCCGACCTGTGTCGTAGCTCCAGACGGGCGGCAACAACCCTCGGTTCTCAGAGGAATACGCCTGGCAGGCGTGCCAGATTTGCTCCATGTGGTGTTGGCATTTCAACTTCATCAGGTGAACGTATATCCCGTTGATGGTCACAATGAAGAAGGAAAGTAATATGATGATGACGGAGATGACCACCAGCATTTCGGTCAACGTGAACCCCATTCTGATTCGGTTGGTCTTCATGTTTTCAGACTTCTACCCTCCTGTTCACCTGACAACCCTTCGGTCGTGAGTGTCTCAGGGTCGAACGACACCGCGGGAGATGCTCACACATATAATTGTAGGCCATAAATGGCTAATGTTCAAACCTTGCCACAGCGCCGTGATCCGACATCATGGTGTAAAATAGGGCAGGGCAGAAACGCGCTAACACATCACCCAAGCTGGCCGCGCTTGGTAATGTTCAGTCGGCGGGCTCAAGTGTCAGCATCCCGTGTTTGATCCGCGTCGTGGTCTCTTCGTTGATATCGACCTCTTCGGTGATTTCGTCCTTGGTCAGCGCTTCGACGTGGCCGTCACCGAACAGGATGTTGATCTTGCCGCCGTGGCGTGGGGCGATGTATCGTTCTTTGTCCCCATCCCTGATTGCCCATTGGGTATAGTCCATCAGTATAATCGTGTCGCCAGCTGGGGTCCGGCGGTTCTGCCCCACCAGTTCGTTGTATCCATAACTGTGCTGGCCGGAGACAAACCATTTGGAACCGGGGAAGAAGTCCGCCGAGGTCATTTCGAACACCATAGCAGCGAGCGCGGTGGGGTAGGCGATCCCTCCATAATCTCCGTAAGGCACTTTAGATTCTTCGTAGTATAGCTGGTCCTCGCCTACGGGCGTGCCCGCCTCGATAAGCGGATCCACCATGGCGTCGAGCCAATCGTCCCACTTCCCGCCGCCAAATTGGTGCAGGGCGATGGTCATGTAGTAGATAAAGTACACACTGTTGGCGGTGTCTGCATTCGTAGCCCACCATATGTAGTCATCACCGTCTGTGGCGATGCCGTGGTATTCGGATGTGCTGAGCCAGTTGAGCTGGTTCTGTGCCTCTGTGCTCGTGGGTTTTCGCCCCATCAAGAGCCTGACGGCGAGGGTAGCTGCGGTCATCCGCCAAGGCGACATGTTATCGCTGTAGCCCTGAGCAGCGAACTTGTTGTTGAGAGGTCCTGAGAACTGGTATCCTGCCCCGCCTGTCCCTAGTTGATCTGCATCCGTACAGTTTTCGAGGTAATGGTCGATTTTCCCTTTTACCGTCGTCCCTTCTAAGTCTACCAGACCAGCGTTCCCTGCCGACCACAACCCCTGGAACGCCCAGACGTTGGTGGAGTTGTCGTTGCCGTTGTAGTACTCCCAGCCGTAGGGGAATCCCCCGGAATTCTTTTGAATTTGGACAAGATGGGAAGCAGCGCTTGCCGCCTTTGCTTTCAAACTGTGCCCCCCAATGTCCACATCTCCCATCAACGCGTAAGCATCACACAATGCCATGGTACATATACCATTGTTGTAGCCACTGTAGGAGTAGTCGTCAAAGCTCCCGCAGTTCATAAGATAGTATAATGCATTGCTTATGGTATCTCCATAGCGAGAATGCCCAGTGTCATATCCTGCTCCGAGGAAGGCGCGCACCCCCAGTCCCGTCACACCCGGATATTTCGGGTTTGTATGCCACTCAGGGTTAGCATCAAGCCAATTCAGCACCTTCGCGACCGTTTCGTGGCCCTGGGAACATGAGGGCGGGGTGTAGCCCGATTCGCCAGACGTTACCGCCTCTTCCGAGACGGGGCACCTGATGAGGTCTTCGTTGTCAATGTAACCCCCATCATACAGAGCTTCGTACCACGCCCGACCTGTGTCGTAGCTCCAAGCTGGCGGCAACAACCCTCGGTTCTCAGAGGAATACGCCTGGCAGGCGTGCCAGATTTGCTCCATGTGGTGCTGGCATTTTAACTTCATCAGGTGAACGTATATCCCATTAATAGTTACAATGAAGAAGGAGAGCAGTATGATGATGATGGAGATGACCACCAGCATTTCGGTCAACGTGAACCCCATCCTGATTCGGTTGGTCTTCATGTTTTCAGACCTCTATGCTTCTGTTGGCCTGACAACCCTTCGGCCGTGAGCGTCTCAGGGTCGAACGACACCGCGGGAGATACCCACACATATAATTATAGGCCATAAATGGCTAATGTTCAAACCTTGCCGCAGCACCAGGCCGCCTGTTTAGCGTGAACCAATTCGACCTTTACCACGCGACCTCGACGCGCGAGATGGCTTTCCCACGGATGCCGGCGAAGACAAATCGGCTGCCGTCGGCACTCGTTCGCAGATCGGACATTGTGTCGTAGGATTCAGCTACCTTGGCGCCATCCTTCACCACGAACATTTTGCCCTCTATCTGAACCGTGAACGCCACGGATTGGCCGTCCGGACTCAGCACAATGTCCCCCATATGCCCTTCATAGCCCTCGCTTACTATTGAACCGTCCTTCACCACAACCCATTCGCCGCCGGACTGCGCGGCGAACGCGACCATCCTTCCGTCCGGCCCGAACACCAGCCCACAAACCTTGTCATAGACGCCCCCGATCCGCTCTCCATCCCGCAGAACAAAGCACTTCCCGGTGGCATCCGCAGAGTACGCCAGCACAGTGCCGTCGGCGTTGGAAACCAGAAGGCGAATGGCATCGTAGCTCTGCGTCTCTTTCCCGCCTTCGACCACGAACATCTGTTCGTCCTGTCGGATGACATAAGCCAAGGACCTGGCGTCCGACAACAGAACAAGGTCGTACATGTGAAACATACGCCCGGGTTCCAAGTCGTATTGTGGCTTCATGGGTACACCGTCCTTGACGACGAAGGCCTTCTCGGACGTGGACGCGGTGAACGCGACAGAGCCGCCGTCCGGACTGAATACTGGCTGTCCGACCCGCGCGTAGGTCTCCGCGCTTATTCGCTGTGCATCTCTCACTACAAACCATTTTCCCTTGTTCTGCGCGGTATAAGCCAGCGAATTGCCATCAGGGCTGTACACCGGAGTTCCGACCCCGTCATACTGTGCGCCAATTTGTTCGCCATCCTTAACAACAAATGCGGCGCCACCGGATACGGCGGCAAACGCCACCGAGCGGCCATCGGGACTGAGGACCGGCTGGCCGACGCTGTCGTACGTTCCGCCGACACGCTCGGCGTCTTTAACCACGTACATCTTGCCGTCCGACTTAACGACGTGGGCGATGCTGCTGCCGTTCTCGCTGACGGTCGGCAGGAGGAGTTCGTCCACACCAGGCCCGCATCCGCCGGCGAACCACACGGCCGCCCCGAGTAAAATCAAAAATCCTGTTCTCGCTCTATACATTGCTCCGTCTCCCGTAACATGTGCCATCACGCTCACTGTTTAACTATACGAAAAACCTCTTGAAGACTCAACTCACAGTGGCGTCCGTGCGCTACTCCTTTGCTCCGTGTCTCCTGAGTAAGTCGGCGACTTCTTGCTGTTCCGCGGAGACTGCTTTTTGCAGCGGCGTGTCGCCCTGACTGTTCCTTGCGTTCAGGTTCGCCCCCGCTGCGATGAGCAGTTCCGCCATCTGTTTGCTCCCGTTCACGGCCGCCCAGTGCAGCGGGCTGAATCCCTGGGCCATCTTCGCGTTGACGTCGGCGCGGTTGTCGAGCAGCACCTTCGCAACATCTGTGTGGCCTTTCATCGCCGCCGCGTGCAGAGGGGTCATGTTGAAGCCGTCACGCGCGTCCACCTCGGCGCCCCGCGCGAGGAGCAGCATCGCCACGGCCTTGCTGCCCCCTGTTGCCGCCTGGTGTAACGGCGTGGAACCGTCCTCCTTGCGGGTTCCCACTCCGGCGCCGCTGTCCAGAAGCAACTTGGCCAGGTCTGCGTGGCCCTCGAGCGCGGCCAGATGCAGGGGGGTGGTGCCGCTGTCAGTTTTCGCGGTCACTTCGGCGCCGCTGTCGAGCAGCAGGACCGCCAGGGCCTTGTCGTCGTGTTCTGCTGCGCGATGCAGGAGGGTCGTGCCGTGGTCCACTGTCGCGTTCACGTTGGCCCCCTTCCGCAGCAGATATTGTGTGATGTCTCGGCGGTTACTTCTCTCGGCCAGAAACAGTGCCGGCTCTCCTCGCATTGTCCTTGCATTTACGTTGGCTCCTGCGGCTGCGAGCAATTCCACCGCGGTCTCGTGGCTCCCTCCTACTGCCGCAAGGAGCGGGGTCTCTGCGTCGTCTGCCTTGGCGTTGACCTCGGCGCCGTTAGCGAGCAACAGCTGGATGAGTTTGTCGTGGCCGCGGCTTGCGGCGTAGTGGAGCGGCGTACGGCCAGAGTCGCTTGCCGCGTTCACATCCGCCCCCTTGGCCAGAAGCAATTCGGCGAGAGTTTTCTCGGCTCTCACTGCGGCCAGGTGCAGCATGGTCTCACCGTACCTGGTTTCTCCGCCGACCGTGGCTCCGTTGTCCAGCAGCAATTCAGCCACGCGGGGGTGGCGGTTGAATACGGCCAGCGGCAGCGGGGTCTTGCCGGCCTTGTCCTTAGCGTCCACGTTTGCGCCGGCTGCCAGCAGCAATTGGGCCACTGGCCTGTTACCCCAGCGTGCAGCGAAGTGCAGGGCGGTGCGGCCGTCGTGGGCTGCTGCGTTCGCATCGGCGCCTTTCGCCAGGAGCAACTTCGCCACACCTTCGTGGCCGTTGATTGCCGCCTGGTGCATTGGGGTTTCCCCGGCCTTGTCTCGGGCGTTGGGGTCAGCCCCGCCGGCCAGCAGCACTTCGGCGACCGCCTTGTGGCCCCAGGCTGCGGCGAAATGGAGCGCCGTCTGGCCGCCTTGTACCGCGGCGCTGACCTCGGCCCCCTCCGTCACTAGCCGTGCGGCCACGGCCTTGTGCCCGCCGATGGCCGCCCAATGGCGGGGCGGGCATCCGCTCCTGTCGCGGACGTTAGCGGAGATACCACGATGAAGGAAGGCCCGGACACTGTCCACTTGACCTGTCGATGCTGCCTCGTGTATGGTCGTATCCTGTGAGCATCCCCACAAGCCAGCGAGCAGCAAAAGCGCGAAGCTAATCCATCGCCTTTTCATGCCGTTCGTCCCACCTTATTCCAGGTGAAGCATAAACTTGTCTTGCGGATTATAGGTCTTTTCAGGGCGTTTTGCCACTTGAAGTTGCACCTTGCGCGGCTATAATCAGCGCTATTGTTGTGTATCTACCTGTGACTGATAACCGCAAAGAAGGAGACAGAACGTGGCACTGGACGATGTGAAAATTTCGCGGGCGATTATCCAGCGCTTCTCGGCCAAGATGCTCGACAACCTGGACTCGGACGTCGCCATCATCGGCGGGGGGCCGGCGGGGCTGACCGCCGCATACTACCTTGCCAGACAAAAGAAGAAGGTCGTTCTTTTTGAAAGAAAGCTCTCCGTCGGGGGCGGGATGTGGGGCGGCGGTATGATGTTCAACCAAATCGTCGTCCAGAACGAAGGCAAGCACGTCCTCGACGAATTCGGGGTGACAACTACACCATTCGAGGACGATTATTTCTCAGCGGACGCCGTCGAGGCCGTCACCAGTATCTGCTCGGCCGCGTGCAAGGCGGGGGCACAAATATTCAACCTGATGACTGCAGAAGACGTAATGATGGCCGGTGGGCGCGTTACCGGCCTAGTGGTCAACTGGAGATCCGTCGAAATCGCACACCTGCACGTCGATCCTCTGGCGGTGCGGTCGAAATATCTGGTTGACGCCACCGGCCACGCGGCGGAGATAGCCCACATCATCCAGGACAAGGCCGGAGCGGAATTGAAAACCGAGACCGGAAAAATCCTGGGTGAAAGACCGATGTGCGCCGACATAGGGGAGAGGATGATTGTGGAAAACACCAAGGAGTTCTTCCCCGGCGTCTTCGCCGCGGGGATGTGCTGTAACGCTGTGTTCGGAGCACCACGCATGGGGCCGATCTTCGGCGGCATGCTGATGAGCGGAAAGAAAGCCGCTGAACTCATCGCGGAAAAACTGTGAACCGATTTGGGGCTCGGCGGAACCCAGTATCCGCGGAGTGCGGCTGTCAGAGGTGGAGGACGGCCGCCCGGCGGGCACGATGTCCCGGCCGCAGTTCCAGCCGGCGGCCAAAACAGGTTTGACAGGACAGGCGGACGTTCCTATAATTATCGCCAAGTTTGATTAGCCGCTTGAGGAGATGCCATAGGGAGGTACACTCACAAAGCCTGGAGCAAGGAGGGTTGATCGTGTCAGTTGCGGACAAGGTATTCGATATTGTGACCGAGCGGATGGGCGTCAAGAAGGAGGATATCAGCGATCAAACGTCTTTCATCAACGACTTGGGCGCCGACTCGCTCGACCAGGTCGAACTGATCATGGAACTAGAAGACGAGTTTGACCTGAACATCCCCGATGAAGATGCCGAAAAGATAGAGACCATCGGCGACGCGGTCAAATACATAGAGGAGCACACGTAGGTCATGAGTGACAGGCGGCGCGCTGTCATTACTGGCCTGGGTGTTATTGCCCCAATTGGCCTGGACGTGCCCACGTTCTGGGCTGGGGCGTTGGCCGGAAAGAGCGGCGTCTCCACAATCACTAACTGGGACACCTCCGGCCAAGATGTCACCATAGGGGGCGAGATCAAAGATTTCGACCCCTGCGTCTGGATGGATGCCAAGGAGGCCAGACGGCTCGACCGGTTCACCCAGTTTTCCATTGCCGCGGCCGACCAAGCGGTGGGGGATTCGGGTGTCAGTTCTGATTCCCTCGACCCGCGCCGCGCCGGTGTAATCGTCGGCACCGGTGTCGGCGGGCTCAGCGAGATGGAAACCCAAGTCCGGCGCCTGCTCAAGGGCGGCCCGTCGAGAGTCTCCCCGTTCCTTATCCCGAAATTGATGGCAAATGCCGCCGCCGGCAACATCGCGATACGCCCCGGCATGCGGGGGCCCAATTTCGACGTGACCACCGCCTGCGCCTCGGCCACGCACGCCATCGGGGAATCACTGCTGGCCATACGCTCCGGCGCCGCAGACCTGGTCATCACAGGCGGGGCTGAAGCGCCGCTCATCCCCATCGGAATCGCGGGCTTCGCAAACATGAAAGCGCTGTCCACCCGCAACGACGATCCGGATACCGCCTCACGGCCGTTTGACAAGGACCGCGACGGGTTCGTCGTCGGGGAGGGGGCCGGAGTGATCATACTGGAAGAGCTCGAACACGCAAAAAAACGCGGCGCAACCATCTATGCCGAAGTATGCGGATACGCGGCCACCTGCGACGCTTACCACATCACCGCACCCGAGCCAGAGGGCAAGGTCGCCGCGGAGACCATGAAACTCGCCCTCCAGGACGCACATCTGTGCCCGGAGGAGGTTTCATACGTCAATACCCACTCGCCCGGTACGCCGTTCGGCGACGCCATGGAGTGCGCCGCCCTGAGGAAAGTGTTTGGTGAAAAACCAGACCAGCCCCCGGTCAGCGGCCTCAAGAGCATGGTCGGACACCTGCTTGGCGCCTCCGGCGCACTCGCCGTCATCGCAGTTTGTCTCTCCATTAAGGAGCAGAAGGTTCACCCTACCATCAATCAGTTTACGCCTGACCCGGCGTGCGACGTTGACTGCGTGCCCAATGAGGCGCGCGAGATGAGAGTCAAGACCGCTCTTTCCAATGCGTTCGGGTTCGGCGGACACAATGCAACGTTAGTCCTGTCTGGACCCGACTGAGCGCCTCGGGTGCCGCTCTGCATCGGCGCAACATCGTCCGCTGCCTTTTCGCCTCTTTCCTCTTCACTTTACGCTTGTTTGAGCGAATCGAGGATGTCCCGGACCCGGCATCGTGCGCCCGCGGTTACGGTGTCGGCGCCGCCGTAGTAGAGCCACAGCTCGCCGTCGGGCCGTTCGACCAGCCCGTTGCAGAACACCACGTCCCCGATGAATCCGTTCTTTTCGTAGTCTGCCTCGGCAGTCATAATCGGGACTTCAGACCGGGCGATAACGCGGGCCGGCTCTTCGAGGTCGAGCAGCATCGCGCCGACGCAGTATCCCCTCGGCCCGGAGCCGTGATAGATCACGACCCATCCCTCGGTTGTCCGCACCGGCGGCGGGCCGACGCCGATGCGGGTCGAATCCCACGCGCCGCGCCTCGGCCCCGCCACGAATTGGTGGCCCCCCCAGTGGATGAGGTCTGGACTCCGCGCCATCCATATCCCCGGCCTACACCAGCCCCCCGACGGGCGATGCAGGAGGAGGTATTCGTCCCGGACCTTCTGGGGAAAGAAACACGCGTTCTTGTTTTCCGGCGGAAGGATGAAACCGTGGTGGGCGAACAGGTGGAAGTCCACGGTCGTGGTCAATGCGACACAAATACCGCGCGGGCTCACAGCGGTGTATGTGATGAGGTAAAGCCGGCCCACCTGGGTGACTCGCGGGTCCTCGATGCCGAATGCTTCGCATTCGCCCTGCGGCCATAGTGTCCCAGCGGGGCCGTCGTCGAACTGAAACACGCGGCCGTCTTCGCTCCACGCGAACCGCAGGTGGCTCAGGTTTGTCAAATAGGAGTGGAGGGCGCTGTCCGGCCCGCGCGGCTGCACGATGCACATTGTGAACCGCCACTTGGGATCGTCGCGCCGCAGGCTGATAAGCCTTGTCCCCGGGGGATGGACGGCCGTATGGAAGACCGGGATCGGCACCGTTCCCGGTTCCCTGTTCACCGGGCGCTCCGCCACGCGCACCAACAAGCCGACTCGGCCGTTGAACTCAAATGCACCGGGATTGAACGTACCGATCACCTCGAACCCTTCCCGGCTGGGCGCGATGGCCTGCGGCGTTATGAGCGGGTTCTGGCGAAACCGTTCCACCAGCATTCTCTTCCCCTATTTCTCCAGTCTAGTTTATCAAAACCCGGCGCCGAACGATAGTTTCAACCGGTGGCAGTTCTGGAAGCACACTTGAACGCGCGTCTTTCTCTCCTCCTGAGCGATTTAGCCGGTTGACTGTGCGTGCGGGATTGATACCATTAGGCGAGCTTGGCGTAAGGGCCTGGGATCGAGTAACCCGGTACCTGTGGAGGTGTTGAAGTGGCGGATCTGAAAATCAAACCGGCGGACGAATGCAGATACGACGAGGTCTCGCTTGGCGAGGTGATGATGCGGATCGACCCGGGCGACGTGCCGACGGCTCGAGCGAGAGCGGCTCGCATCTGGCACGGCGGCGGCGAGACAAACGTCGCCGAAGGCCTGAGCTACTGCTTCGGCATGCGAACGGCGATCGTCACCGCGCGGGTCGACGACGGCATAGGCCGGAACATCGAAAACCAGTTCCGCGAAGCAGGCGTCGACACCAGCCACATCATCTGGTTCAACAACACCGGCCAGGGTAAGTTCTCCACCGACAAGAAGGGCACCATCTGCAACGGAATCAATTTTACCTGGAGCGGCAAGGGGGTGCTGCCGTCGCTGACCGAATATTACCGCGCTCACACGGCCATCCGCGAACTGAAGCCGGGCGACATCAACTGGGACGGCCTGTTCGCCGGGGGAGTTCGATGGTTCCACACCGGCGGTATCTACACGCTTATCTCGCCGACTTCGGGCGCCGTCGCCATCGAGGCGATGAAAGCAGCGGGTAAGGCGGGAACCTTCCGCTCGTTCGATCTCAACTATCGCTCGAAAGTCGAACCGGACAAAGACCGCGCCCGGGAGCAAAACAAAAATATCGTTCGCCTGACCGACTTCCTGGTGGGGAACCAGGGTGACTTCGACGATGCTTTAGGTGAGGAGTGCGAGGCGGTCAGCAAGGACCAGCCGTTCGAGATATGGTTGGACGCGTATTCTGAGTTGCTCCGAGGTGTGGCGAAGAAATATCCCAACCTCAAACTGATAGGCACCCAACTTCGCGCGGCGCTGAGTGCCGGCAGGATCAACTGGGGCGCGGTGCTTTACGACACGGCGGAGGGCAAGATTCATTTGGCCACGACCCGCGAGAATGTGGAGATAGCCGACCGAACTGGCGGCGGCGATTCGTTCGCCTCCGGTGTGGCGGCGGCGTTGCTCCGGGGCAAGTCGCCCCAGGAGGCAGTGGAATTGGGCGCTGCACACGGCATCTGTGTGCAGTCCACCCCCGGCGACGTGTCGATGGTCAAGCAAAGCGACGTGGAGAAGGAAGTCAAACGTGCGCTCTCCGGCGGCGGCGTGAGCGCACTCAGGTAGCACGCCGCAAAGTCGAAGGACGAACTGCGCCCCTGCGTTCCGGACGCCCGGGTCCAGAGTTCGGATTTGCACCGGTAAGGAGTGACCTGATGGCCGAGTACAGCCGTGACCGCAGCCGCGTGGACGCCGCTATTCGGAAGAGCGGTATATGCGTGGTGATGGACAAGAGCCACATCGAAAAACCGGAGCACATGGTCGCCACGATGAAGGCGGTATATGAGGCCGGCTATGTCGCCGAGGTAACCTTTCGCATCGAGGAAGGCATCCTGCGCGAGGCGGTGGAGGAGATGCTGAGGCTGCGCGCCAACGCACCCGCCGAGAAGCCGTTCGTCCTGGGCGTCGGCAGTGTAATCAACCCGAAGGAACTTGACGCCGCCATCGAGATGGGCTTCGACATGGTGGTTGCACCGGCGAACGTGATGGGCGGCTACGCCGAAGGGGCGGAGTTCGTCAGGATAGCGCACCAGGCGGACGTGTTCGCCGCGCCAGCGGTATTCACGCCGACTGAGTTTCAGTACTTCATCGAGCGCGACGACGGGCTCGAACCCGACGCAATCAAGGTTTTCCCGGCCCGCTCCCATGGCCCGAAGGGCCTGTCGGACCTGCTGGCGCCGTATGTCCGCGACCGGCACAGGAACCGCATCATCATGCCGACCGGCGCGGTGGACTACGAGACCGGGCCACAATACATCGAGGCGATCTCGAAGCGCGGATTCTTCCCCGTCCTCGGCATGTCCGCCCCGCTCAAGGGGGTCGTCAACGAGAAGAAACCCGGCGACATCGACGCCATCACACGGTCCCTGGACGACTTTACCACCAGGTTCAACCGGGCGCTGGGCAAATAGGACAGTGCGAGGAGAAAGCAGTTGTCAAAAAAGCGTCATCTCGAGGATTCCAATTCCCGAAGGGAGTTGATAAATGTCTGCGAAGGTTGAGGAGTTGTTCAGTATTTCTGGCAGGGCGGTTGCAATCACCGGCGCCGCGGGCGTCATCTACAGTGCGATTTCGAAAGCGCTGGCGGAGAATGGGGCAAACGTGGCGTTGCTCGACATCCTCGGCGACAAGGTCACAGGACTGGCCGATGAGATCCGGTCAGCCGGCGGCACTGCAATCGGAATCGAATGCAACGTGCTCGACACCGACAGTATCCGGGCGGCTCTTGACCGGACCGTCGCCGAGTTCGGCGGATGCGACGTCTTGATCAACGGAGCAGGCGGCAACCGCAAGGGAGCCACCGTTCCCCCCGACGGAAAGTTCACCGATGTCCCCGCCGAGGAACTCGACAAGGTCTTTGCGCTGAACTACAGGGGCACGTTTCTGCCGGCGCAGATTTTCTGCGAGTATTTCGCCAAGCAGGGGAGGGGAGTGGTCATCAATACCTCGTCGATGAGCGCCCTGGCGCCGCTGACGAACGTCGGCGCCTACTCGAACGCGAAGGCAGCGGTCACCAATTTCACCCGTTGGCTGGCGGTGCAGGTCAAGGTGGACTATCCGGACGCCGACATCCGGGTGAACGAAATCGCTCCCGGTTTTCTGGTGACAACGCAGAACAAACAGCTGCTATACGAGGAGGACGGAAAAACACTGACCAGGCGCGGCCGCTCAATCATCGCGAACACCCCGATAGGGCGGTTCGGCGAACCTGACGAACTGGTCGGCGCCCTCATACTGTTGATGTCCGACGCCGGGAGTTTCATCCACGGCATTACCTTCCCCATCGACGGCGGGTTCAGCATTTATTCCGGCGTCGGCCCGCTGGACGAGAAGAAGTAGCAGAGTTTCCGGTCACTTCCGGATTGACGCAGAACAGAGGCGGTTTGCCTGTCAGGACCAGGGCAACGTTTCTCGCCGCCCCACGCTGGAGTTCCAGTTGGGATTCCTGGCTGTACCACGCCGCGTGGTCGGTGAGCACCACGTTCGGCAACTCGAACAACGGGCAGCCTTTCTCCGGCGGCTCCGGCTCATACACGTCAATCCCAGCCGACATGATCCTGCCGCTCTTGAGCGCCTCATACAGCGCATCCGGGTCAACAACGGGCCCGCGGGACGTATTGACCAACACGGCGGTGGGCTTCATCTTGCCGAACTGTTCGGCGCTAATCATGTGGCGGGTCTCGGCGCTCAGCGGCGGATGAACCGAAATGAAGTCTGAGCGGGCGAGCAGTTCGTCGAGCGAGACTGATTTCGCACCGGCCTCTTCCACGTCTCCGGCGGGGACGAACGGGTCGAAGACCAGCACCTCGGCCAGGTTGAACCCCGACAGTTTGCGATGCAGCGTCCGCGGGATGCCCCCGTATCCGACAAGCCCGAACACCTTGCCAGCGATGCGGTAGATCGGCTCCTTCCAACCAATATCCCACATCCCCGCGCGTATCTGCTTGTCGCGGCTCGCGGTGCGGCGGACGCAGCTCATCAGCAGCGCCAGGGCATGGTCGGATACTTCCTCGTTGCAGTAGTTGCGCATATTGGCCACCACGATACCTCTTCTGGTCGCGGCGGGGACATCAACGTTGTCCACCCCCACGCCGTAGCGCGAGATGACGCGGCACTTCTCCATCTTCTGGATGGCATCGGCACCCACTGGCGCCATCCGGGTAAGCACGGCATCGGCGTCCCGGCACGCCTCGGCGACGTCCGCCTCGGTCTCGCATTCGGCGAGCACCAGTTGCACGTCACCTGCCGCCGCGAGCTCCTCGCGCTCAGGGTCGTATGTCGCATAGCCCAAATCCGTAATCACGACCTTGAAATCAGGCATTGTGATCCCTCAATGTCCCAGTAATACGTAACGGTAACTTTTGGCTACACTTGTCCATGCACAAGAACAACAGACACTATTTATGAATTGCCTTTCCAACGGTGTGCCGCGGAGCTTTCTGAAGGCGCCGAGGGCGGTCTTGCCTCACGTCTCCACCACCACCGACTTCCCTTCCTTCGCAGATTGGTACATCGCTTCGACTACCTTGATGCACGCCAGCCCGGCGGCGCCGTCCACGCCGGGCTTCGGCTGCTGGTCGTTGATCACGCAATCGACGAAGTACCGGAGTTCTCGCACATAGCCGAGGCTCTCGAACTCGTCCACCGCTGGCTTCGTCCAGCCGTGGGTAAAGTCGGTTTTCTCGATGGCGTAGTCGATGCCTTGGCGCGAATAGCACCGGATGGGCGAGCCGAACGTCAGGTCGATGTTCATCCGGCCGTGGCTACCGTAAATCTCGACGCAATCGTCCATCCCGCCGACGGTGATGTAGTTGCCTTCGGCCAGTGCGCGCTTGCCGTCGGCGAACTTCATCAGGCCCACCGCCCAGTCCTCACCCTCGAAGTCTTTGTGGACGTAATTCCTGTCGAGCCCGCCGGTGGTTTTGGCCGTGACCTCGACCACCGGGTTGTCGGCCCCGCCGAGCATGTAGAGCATAAAACCGATTGGATGGATAGCGAGGTGGATGAGGGCACCACCGCCGCAGGTGTCTTTTTTCTTGGCGAATGGCGAATGCGAGCCGCAGTGGACCTCGCGAGCCTTGACGTAGAGGACCTCGCCTATGCCGCCCTGGTTGATGATTTCCAGGGCGCGGTTCAGCGCCGGGGCGAAGCCCCAGTCCTCGGCGTAGAACAACTTGACGCCGGCGTCGGCGCAGGTGTTGACCATTTCTTCGGCTTCGGCGGAAGTTGTAGCAAGCGGCTTCTCGCACACCACGTGCTTCTTTGCCTCCGCCGCAGCCAGCACAACGTCGTGATGAAGGAAATTCGGAACGCAGACGGAGACCAGATCGATGTCTTCCTTGTCCATCATTTCCCGATAATTTTCGTAGGTCTTCGGGATATTCCATTTTGTGGAGATTTCTTCGAGGTTGTCGATGGCGGCGACGGCAGCGATCTTGACCCGGTCGTTTCGGCTGTACGAATCGCAGTGGAAGTCCGCCGCAAACCTCGAACCGACGATGCCAACTTTTACCTGGTTCATAACATGCTCCAACTGCCCTCACAGATGGTATCACCCCAGCGGGATTATATCGGTGTGGTGACGATGGCGCAAACGCCGAGCAGGAATAGTTGGTCCGCCGGGCCGGCAGCTATTCATGTTCGCCGGTTACCTAGATGCGTCCGTCCCCTCAGGGTGCGGGAATCTGCTCTGCACCAGGCCGATCGCCTCTTCGCGGCTGCTGATTTCGCCTTCGAGTTGTGCGTCCTCGACCGCGTTCAGGATTTCCCTAAACTTCGGACCCGGCGCATAGCCCATGTCGATGAGGTCGTGGCCCGTAATCAGGCGTGGAGGGCGGACGTCTTCGGGTTCAAGCGCCTCGAATCGCTCCTTGCAAAAGCGCCAATTGTCCAGTTTCAGGTGGCTGGCCATGCAGTCGAGCCGGTGCAGTTCGAGAGCATCCGGGAAATATGGTTCTCGCATGAAGCGCTTCAGTCGGCTCTCCTTCATTTTGTGAATATCCATGAACCGCATGTGTGTGGCGACGAGCAACACGATGGTGTCGGTGAGGTGCCCGGACAGACGCAGCCGCTTGCAAATGTTTCGCGCCATCTCAGCGCCAACCCGGTCGTGCCGGTCGAAGCGGATCCGGTCGGCCACCCTGTAGGTGGGCGGCTTGCCCACATCGTGGAGCAGCACGGCGAGGGGGAGTTCGACACTTGGGTTTTGCATCATTCCGAGCATCATTTTGGTGTGCTGGAAGACGTCGCCCTCGGGGTGGAATTCCTCCGGCTGCCTGACGCCAACCATCTGGTGCACCTCCGGCAGGACCTGCTCCAGCAGGCCGGTTTCTTCCAGAAGCTCCAGGCCGCGGTCCGCGTGCTCGCCGGCAAAGATATTGAGAAGTTCGACGCCTATGCGTTCGGCGCTGACGGCGCTGATTGTGCGTGCCATTTCCTTCATTGCGCCGCACGTTGCCTGCTCTATTTCGTAGCCCAGGCGGGCGGCAAACCGGACGGCGCGAAGCATGCGGAGCTTGTCCTCGGCGAACCGCTCTGCCGGTTCACCGATGCAGCGGAGCAGTTTCCGGTGAATATCTTCCTGCCCGCCGACGTAATCGATGACGCGGCCGTCGAGAGGGTCGTAGAGGAGGCCGTTGATGGTGAAGTCGCGACGCTCGACGTCGCCGCGTGCGTTGGTGAAGCGGACGCTGTCCGGCCTGCGACCATCGGTGTACCCGAGGTCGCTTCTGAAGGCTGCCACCTCGAACCAGTCACCCCCAAGGCGCACTTTTGTCACGCCGAACTGAGCGCCGACCTCCAGGACGTCGCCGAACAGGCCGCGCACCTGGTGGGGGAGGGCATTGGGCGCGATGTCGTAGTCGTGCGGCTCGAGCCCCAGCAGGAGGTCGCGCACACACCCACCGACGAGGTAGGCCTCGAAACCTGCCCCCCGAAGACGAGTGACGATGCGGATTGCCGAATGGCGCAAAGACACGTAGATTATCCCCAAGATGGCTAAGTTGTGCTGGAGAAGGCGGGGGAAAGGTTTTTCAAGTAGGTTTTCTCTCCACAATTCAGCCCGGTCAGATTAGTCCCATCTCGACTGCTTTTTCGGCGATCTGGACGGCGTTGAGCGCGGCACCTTTACGTATGTTGTCGCTGACGACCCAAAGGTCGAGTCCGTGGGGGGCGGACTTGTCCTCGCGGACGCGCCCGACATAGACCGGGTCGCGGCCGCTCGCCTCGGCAGGGAGGGGATACTTCGCCGCGGCCGGGTCGTCCAAGACTTCGACTCCCGGCGCCGCCGCAAGCAGTTCCCGCGCCCGCTCGGCGCTGATGGGGCGCTCAAACTCCACGTTCAGCGCCTCGGAATGGCCGTTGAACACGGGGACGCGGACACACGTTGCGGTAACCGGCAGGTCGGGCAGGCCGAAAATCTTCCGCGTCTCGAGCATCATCTTTACTTCTTCCGAGTAGTAGCCGGGAAACTCTTCGCTCAGAGCCCCGATGTGCGGCAGCACGTTGAACGCGATTGGATGGGGGTAAACTTCCGGCGCGAACTGTCCGCCGTCGGTGCCCGAGCGGATGCCTTTCCGGAGTTCCGCAACTGCGGCGCGGCCGGTCCCTGAGACGGCCTGATACGTGGCAGCGACCACTCGCTTCATGCCCGCCTCCCTGTGCAGGGGGGCCAGCGCCATCACCATCTGAATGGTCGAGCAGTTCGGGTTGGCGATGAAACCTCGGTGGTTCAGCATTGCATCCGGGTTCACCTCCGGCACGACCAGCGGGACGCGTGGGTCCATCCGGAAATCGTTGCCGTTGTCGATTACGAAAACACCTCTCTCGGCTGCGGACCAGCCGAACTGCTGCGATGCGCCCCTCGCACCCTCGGTCCCGGCGAACAGGGCGATGTCGACCCGGTCGAAGGCCTCGTCTGATGCCGGTACTACGGCGTAGTCGTGCCCGTCGATTGTTTCGGTACGCGCGCGCGTCGCCAGCACACGTATTTCGCCTGCCGGGAAGGCCCGCTGGTGTAGCACCTTCAGCATCTCTTTGCCAACCAGGCCGACCCCCACAACAGCCACAGTATAATTCTTGCTCATGCCGTCGGATAACTCATTAAAACTTCTGCAGTTCCCAGGAACGGTAGTATTGTATGCGAACAGAGGATTATATCAAAACCCACCAAAATCGAAAAATAGATTTGAAGATGGAAAGCTATTTGGTAAAATCACTGAGGAGTTGTGCTTTTGTACCTGGGTTGAATTGAACAGGAGATAATACTGTGGATGGGCGACGCGCTAGGAAGGCCGTGCTCCTTGGGCTTGGCCTTGACAACGACGACGGGCATGTCCGCTACAGCAGGGGGCCGAACTTCCATCTTTTCGGTGGCTCTGAGGACACGCACCACGAGATGCAGCACAAGGCGATCCGGTTCAACGAGGAACTGAAGAAGCGGGACAAGCGGCTTGAAGACGTGAGCGGCGAGGAGCTGCACGAAATCGCCGATTCCGTCGGGATGAAGAGGAAACCCGATACGGAAGAAAATGACGAGTGATGTCTCGGATGTGGCAATTCGTCGTATCATAAGCGCCTGTGGCTCAATTGGATAGAGCACTGGCCTCCGGAGCCGGGGATTGCAGGTTCAAGTCCTGCCAGGCGTGCCAACCTTCCCCGCCAGGCTGAGTTTGCGCCGTCGTTACCAAAGGCCCAAAGGGTGCTCGTTGTTCTCAGGGATTCAGTGTTTCCAGAAAGCGCTCTCGCGCCTTGTGGCGGGCGACGGTTGTCCAGCCGAGTTCGGCCGCCAGAGCACCCGCCTGGTCGAAATAGCGAGCCACCTCCACCGGGCTGTGGGCGTCGGAGCCGAAGCAAATCGGCACGCGGCGCTCCCTCAGCAACGTGAGGATTCTGTCCGACGGATACTGCTCGCGCGCGGGTTTATCGAACCCGCTGGTGTTGATTTCCACCGCCATCCCGGCCTCGGCCACGGCGTCGGCTGCGCTGGCCTCCGCGTCGCTGATATCGCTCTGCGGCACGCAGCCAAATTTCTTCACCAAGTCGAAGTGGCTGACGATGTCGTAGTAGCCGCTCTGCGCCGCCTCAGCGAGGAGTTCGTAATACCGCCGATAGACCGCCGCGACATCCGATGATCGCCACCGCTGCTCGTACGTCGGATTGTCGTGGCCCCAGCCGTCGATGAAGTGGACGGCGCCAAGCATGTAATCAAAGGGGTACGCGTTTATCGCCGCCTCGACCTCGCTCTCCTGACCTGGGGCAAAATCACACTCGCCGCCCATGAGGACGTCGATGGTGCCCGCATATTCTTCCCGCAGCCGGCGTATTTCCTCAGCGTAAAGCGCCCTCTCTTCTCTCGACAGGTACAGTTTTTCTTCAATCGGAATGGTGATTGGCATATGGGCGGCGAACCCGATTTGGGTGAGTTCCTGCGAGATGGCTGCCTCGACGTAATCGCGCATTTCGCCGACCGCGTGGCCGCACCATCGGGTATGGACGTGGCAGTCGGCACGGTAGGGCAGGGGGGACAATGATTTTGACTCTGCCGTCAAAAGGGCGTCCTGAATCGCTTTGAGGCCGGAGGCTATTGATTTTTGTCGTGGACAACACTGTCGAGGTCCACGAGGAGGTCGATGAACTGGGTGTTATCGAGCATCGCCTCTTGAAGCATAATCAGTCCGAGCATTTGGGGGGGCTGTTCCGACTCGGCCAGGGCACGTTGTATCTCCAGCGCTTTCTCCACATCCTTATGGGTGCAATAGCCCTTCTGGACCGCCATTTCGCCGAAGCGTTTTCTCGCTGTTCGAACATCGTTCTTCATTGCTTCGTCGTCCGACTTCATTGGCTCCTCCTCCTGCGCCATCGTATCTCTAAGGTGAATGCTAAGGTGAATGCTAGGGTGAATGCTAGCGCCCGGAACTGGGTGTTGTCAAGCATCGCGGCCTTGACTTCAGTGCGGACGCCGGTAGCATGACGGGTGGTAGGGTAATGAAGCCGCAGACAATGCGGCCTGCAATCTGCTCGGGGTTGGGCTTAGGCGTTGTGTAGAGCGATTATGGGGCAGGGCGTCGCGGCCCTTTTTGGAGGACCGGACTATGCGTGCGGGAATATCAGTGGTGTTGATTTTTGGGTTGTTCGTCTCGGCCGCACAGGGAGCGGGGCAGGCCGAGGCGAAGGGCAAGGTTGAAACAGTCACGCTCTACCGCGGCCAGGCGCTGGTGACGCGGGTGGTTTCATTTGAGGCAGCGGCCGGCGCGGTCCAACTCACGGTAACAAACCTGCCGGAGAGCGTGCTGCCCGAGAGCCTGCACGCAAGCGCTGGCAGTGGCGTTGAGGTCCGCACCGTTCGCTACCAGGCGCGGGCGCAAAGCGAGGCGCCGCAGGCGGAGGTGCGCAAGCTCGACGGGCAAATCCACGAGGTCGAGCGCACGATGAGGAAGAACGCGAACGAACAGCAGTTGGTCAACAAACAAGAAAGCTACCTCGACGGTCTCCGCGACTTCGTTGCGCCCACGGTCAAGGTCGAGATGACCAAGGGCGTCCTCGACGCCGACACGCTCGATGAGCTCACGAGCATGATATTTGACCGGAGGCAGGGGGCGGCGCAGCGTAGGCTCGAGCTCGACGAAGAGGCGCGCGACCTGCGCGAGAAATTGACGTTGCTCAACCGGCAGCGGTCAGAACTGACGCGGACGCACGCGAAGACCGCCAGGGAGGCGCTCGTGTTCCTCGACAAGGCCGATGCGGGCAAGGCCAAGATACGCCTGCATTATCTGGTGAGCAACGCGACGTGGGAGCCGAGGTACAACCTCCGCGCGAACGCCGAGATGACTAAGGTGAGCGTAGAGTACGCCGCAGTCGCCCGGCAGATGACCGGCGAGGATTGGAACGACGTGAAGTTGACACTTTCGACCGCGGGGGCGCAGATGGCGGCGGAAGGGCCGAGGCTCGCGCTGCTTCGGGTCACGCTCGGCAAGAGCAAAACCGCCTACAAAAACCCCCAGCTCGAGCAGCAGATGAAGGCGCAAAGAAAGCAGCTTGATGTCCTCAATAGGACTATGCAGCAAACGGTGGAGCGACGGGCGCAAATCGGTCTCAACTGGGACATCAACGCTGCAGCCAACCGGTGGCAAGACAACGAACTTATCGTTGACCCCAAGGACATATACGTCGTCAAGCAGCCCACCGCTGGAACGCCGGTCCGCCTCAGTGCGAACTACGAACTGGAAAGCGCGGTGAGCTTCGCCAGCCGCCGCGAGAGCCAGACGATCGAGATCGCGCGCCTCGAACTGCCGGCGGAGTTCTACTACCAGGCCGTTCCGCTGCTGACACAGTACGTCTTCCGCTACGCGCGGCTCACCAACAAGGGCAAGCTCTCGCTGCTCGAAGGGCGGTCCAACGCTTATTTTGACGGCGATTTCGTCGGCACAGGCACGGTTCCGATGATGGCACAGGGGCAGCAGGTGACGGTCGGCTTCGGCATGGAGCCGAAACTGCGGGCCTGGCGTGAATTCGTCTCCAAGAAGGATACCGATTCGCGGATCGGCAGCAGGCGGACAAAACTGTCCTATCGCCTGGTGCTTCATAATTACTCCGACAAGCCGTTCGACCTGCGTCTGCTCGACCGCACGCCTGTGGCAACCGACGAGTTGGAGGTCGAGGTTAGCGACACGACAGAACCGCTCAGCGAAGATCCCGAGTACCGCCGGACCCGGCGCCGTCACGGCATCCTGCGCTGGGACATCACCGTCCCGGGCAAGGCGGCCGCGCGAGCGCCCAAGATTCTCGAATATACCTACACCTTGACGTATGACAAGGATCTGCATATCGGCGGGCGGCAGCTAACCCCAAACGCCGCCAACCAGCCAGCCGCCGACAAAGTCAAAAGGGAGTTCTTCGAGGGCCTTCGGAAGGGAGCGTTTTGAGAAAAAACGCCAAGGGGCAAGGCAGGGCAATTCGAAAGTTGACACCTGTTGTGCTCGCCGACGTGAGCATCGACGACGCGTTCCCGGCGCCGCGCCTGGGAACAAAGCGCAGGGTCGTGCCCGCGGATATCTGGCAAATACTGCACAAAACCCGGCGGCTCAACCGGGCAAGGTGGGCGTGGCGCCGCGGCCAGCTGCGCACCTTCTGCGATTCCGACTATCACGAACTCTACTGGCCCGACCACCTTGCGACCCACGGTGGTTTGGACAGCTGCTGCGGCAGTTCAAGGGGATCCACGAGTCGACAGGGCTTGAGGTGATGCGGGGTTAGGAGGATAGCACCGTTTGGTGAAGCTGCACTTGGTCATGGGAGGAATAGTCCGATAATTATTCTTATGTGATGTTCTCCCCGTCTCTGCTTCTGTTTCCACCCACAAAACCCCCACCACCGGGAGCGGGTATGTCAAAAGAGGTGGCGCGGGCGGCGCGCCCATGAGAATCACGGCCAAGATGGCCGCGCCACGGTTTTCAGATAGGATCTCAGCGGTGCGAGGTAGGACTTAGCCCCTAGCCGGCTTTGCTGCCGCGATGGGGTCGTGGCTGCTGCTTATTCTTGGACCCGGTCGAGGAAGCGGGCCACGCGACTTTGGGCCTCAATGAGGGAGTAGATACAGGCGCGAAAAACATCGAAGTTGAGACCCTCTGTAAACACCCGGGGGCACATGTAGTGGGTGTCTTCGTTGGGTGTGAAGTAAAGGCTGACGCCGTGAAGGCCGATGGTGTTCATGATTTCTTCGGCGTGGTCGCGGAACTTGAGGCGGATGTTGGGCGACCAGTCGCGCAGTAGGCAAACGTCCACCCAGGCGTCTTGGACGAAGCAGGCGAAGCCGGGGAACTCTTCGGGGCGGTCACCGAGGTTGGCGGTGAAGTAAACCGCCTGATTGTCTTCCTCAAATGAGCCCGTGCGCTCGATGTCAGTACCATTTATCAGAGCGACGTGGCCGAGGACGCGCTGGATGTTGCGTTCGGACTCAAAAAGTTCCTCCTCCCCTTCTTCTTCGGGCGGCAGGTGCTCATGGGCGTAGGGACCGAGGTCGTCGGGGGTGTCGGGCCGGTTAATCATCTGGTCCTCGTGTGTGGGATGATGTAGGGATCAACCTAGCACTACAACGGTAAAAGAGACATTGCAACACTTTCCGCAGGGCCTTTAGCAGTTTTTCAGGGTTGTAGTGTTAGGAGCGGCTCCCAGAAGTCTTCGATGCGGCGGTTGTTGACGCGAACATGGTTGATGTTCAGCTTTTTCAGGATTTGGATGACTTCATCGAGGTCAAGGCCCCAGTCGGAGGCCCAGAGTATTATGCCGAGGTTCTCCCATCCTATGATGAGGCGGTCTGCGACACAGTCGACGAGGACGGGGTTGTGGCGCTGAGTTGGCTGGAGCATTCCGAAGTTTTCATCGCCCATTTCGAGCCAGAAGGTCTGGCCGAGGATGTGTTCGACCCAGTGCCGGCGGAACCAGAGTCTCCAGAAGCGCCTTCGCCAGTGTTCGCTCGCTGTTTCCTGGATGTCGTAGCTGAGGCGTTCCCAGTCCAGATGTTTTTCGGCGGCGCAGTCAGCTGCGGCGTGATGGAGGATGCTGTGTTTCTCGACTCGGTCCCCTTCGGCATGGTCAGTCATCTTCGCCTGTGTCCCGCTCGGGGTGGCCGGGAAAGTCGGCTGTGGAGATGGGGGGCTTGACTGCGATGACGCTTACGAGCCGGTCGAGTTCGCGGGCTGGCCTGAGGGTGACGTCATACGTAAGCGAGCCGGGCCGGCGGCTGGCATCGGCCACCAGCCCAAGCAGGAAGTGCTCCGGAGTGATTCCATCGCGGCCTCTGGTTGTCACGGCGGCACCCGGCTGGGGCTTGGTTTTGGAAACGTACTTCATTGTCATTGTGCCGTCGCCGTTACCCACGACGATGCCGCGCTCACCGGTTGACACTATTTGTCCGTCGAACTGCGAGCCTGCGCTGGTCGCAAGGGAGCCGGAACTGCCGCGCGGTGAAACGGCCCGTACCTTCCCGACGATAGAGCGTCCGGCGACGACGACCATCCCCTTGGATATTTTGTCGCGGGAGCCGCAGTCGATGAACAGGAGCCCGCTCTGGGCTCCGGCGCCCTCCCCTATCACTTCGGCTTCGCGGGCGACCAGGTTTTGTTTCAGGTTCTGCTGAAGTGTGACGAACTTGTTCAACGTTTGGAATCTTTGATCTTTCTCGGCGGATCTTGCCCGCTCCATTTCGAGCAGTTCTCTGAGTTTGTCGACCCTATCCCGCAGGTTCCTGTTTTCCCGGGCTGTGTGCCGCCAGGACAGGAGCGCCTGGAGGTTGAAGGCAATGGCTCGGCGTGCTCTGGCCATGTATTTTTCGGCGGGAGCAAACATCGAGACACATGCAAGGCTGAGGACGGCGGTGTGTCGCGCGGGCGTAAGGAGGCATCCGAACACCGCCACGCACCCGAATACGAGCTTGGTGTGTGGTCGGAGGTTAATACTCATCGTCGCCGCTCTCGAGGACGGATTTCATCTTGTCAATATGCAGCAGGACCTCGCGGGTGCCGCGGGCAACGCAGCCGAGCGGGTCGTCTGCAATGACCACCGAGAGATGGGTCTTTTCCTCGATCACCTTGTCGATGCCGTGCAGGAGCGCCACTCCTCCGGTAAGGGTGATTCCGAGGTCGACGAGGTCGGCTGCGAGTTCAGGTGGGGTGTGGTCGAGGGTCTGGAGGATGGCCGCGGAGACTGCTTCGATGGGGCCTTCGAGCGCGTCTCTGACATCTTCGGAACTCAACTCCTGCGCGCGGGGGAGTCCTGTTTCGAGGTCACGGCCTTTGACAATAGTTTGCATCTCTTCTTCGAGCGGGTAGGCGCATCCTATTTCGATTTTGACTCGCTCGGCGCTGCGGAATCCGATGTCGAGGTTGAACTTGCGCTTGCAGTATTCGATGATGCCCTGGTCCATTTCGTCGCCGGCGACGCGTATGGTGGTCGAGGTGACCACGCCGCCGAGCGACATTACGGCGACTTCGGTGGTTCCGCCCCCCATGTCTACAATCATGCAGCCGACAGGCTCGGTGATAGGAAGGCCGGCCCCGATTCCCGCCGCTTTGGGCTCTTCGATGAGGTACACCTTGCGGGAGCCGGCCCGCTGGGCTGAATTGAACACCGCACGCTTTTCCACAGGGGTGATGCCGGATGGGATGGCGATGACCACCCGCGGGTTGAACAGCCGATGGCGATTGTGCACCTTCCGTATGAAGTAGCGCAGCATCGCCTCGGTGATGTCAAAGTCGGCGATGACGCCGTCCTTCAGCGGGCGTATGACCTGTATAGAGGGCGGGGTCTTTTCGCCCATTTCCTTGGCCCTGTTGCCGACGGCCTCGCCGTTCATCAGGACTTTGTTGGAGCCCCTTTTGCCCGCGACCACGGAGGGTTCTGAGATAATTTCGTCCCTACCGGTCACGCAGACGAGGGTGTTTGCGGTACCAAGGTCGATCCCCATGTCCTTGGAGAACAGGCCTATGACCCAATCAAGAATCACCTATGCTCCCTCAGTGGTGCTCGGCTGCCCCTTTCAGAATTCAGGGGCTTCTTCGCTGATGTCCGGCTTTTCGGCCTCCGGGGCTTCTTCGTCGGGGCGGGGCGTCGATTTGGCGGAACCCGTCACAAGTTCCGGGTTGTCAACGAACTGCACGCTGAGCACCGGCGGCGGCGGTTCACCGGAATAGGAATGCCACTCGACGACGGCGATAGTTATTCCCAGGAGGATGAATCCGAAGGTGGCAATGCTGATGATGGTTAGGATGTCGTTTTTAGTTTTTGCCTTTGCCATGACGAACGCTCCTGACTGCTAAGGGCGGTCAGAACTCGGTCACTGCTGCGTCGCCGACTTGGATAACTGTGTCGTCGGGGGTGGGTGGTGCAACCTCCGTGGCACACATTTTCTCCTGGACGTTGACCACCGTCACCGCTGCGACGAACTGGCTGCCGCGGTGAATGAGGAACCGATAACCTTTTTTGACGGGTGGGGTGTGGCTGGTGCCGACGTTCAGCACCACCAGTCCCATCCCCGTGTTCACCGCCCGGACCGTGGCTCGGATCGGCGGGTCTGGAGGAAGTTCTTGTTGTGCCGCCTCGATACCACTCGCCCGCGCGTGCACCCCAGGTGCAACCTTCTCGACTATGTCCGCGTATCTCTTGTAGGAATCGATGCGGGCGTTCGCAATATCAAACCTGTGGAGCAGGTCCCTGTGCTTGAGGTTGAGGGCTGAGACCTGCGAGCGGAGGCCCACAACGGTGGTGTTGCGCTCGTCTAATTCCACGCGGGTCGCGACCAAGTCTTTCTTCACACTGGCCAGTTCTTTCCGTGCGCCGGCCAAGGCGCTGGTCAGGCGGCCGACGTTCTGGCCGAGCCGGTCGGCCCGGGCGTTTGCGCCCGTGAGCTCACTCTCCAACCTCTCGATATTGAGGTCTCTTTCTTTAATCGTCTCCTCACGGTCCGTAAGTTGATCCTTTAATCTGACGTTGTGTGCCTTCGCCGTCTCCCTTTCTTTCTTAAGGATGTTCACCATGTTCTTGTAGTCGAGTTCCTTCTCATCCCACTTGCCCTTGGCTTCCATGTGCTCTTTCCGAGCAAGGAGACAGTTCTCCTTCCAATTCGTGCGCTGCGAGAGCACGATAGCGCTGGTGGTAACAAAAGCAATCCCGAAGACCAAGTTCAGAATGACAAACGTTTTGGTCAGGGTTCCCATTGATGCCTCCTGCCGAATTGCGTACTGGCTGAGCCGAAGCGCAGCAGGTCGCGCCGTGAACTCTCATTGATAATATTGCGAGGCTGCGAGTTTGTCAAGCGGAAAAAGTCGCCCGCAGCCCGACGGTAACCATCCAACCAATTATAAGCCGCCCGATTCAATCGGACAACCTAAAATCGGGCCGACTGGGAAGCTGGCCACGTTACCCGCAGGAATTACCTCCGCCCAAACTTCCGCCGGACCCACGCCCTCATTCCCCTCAGCGCCAGACAACCCGTCAACAACACCCACCCGGCGACGCACAACTCTCCGAACAACTCTCCCGCTGTCAGGTAGGGCGAACCTTCGTCCGTCGTGGTGGCATATCCGTGTAGTATGCCCCGGACTTCCCGGTCTCTACCATCGACGGTCAGGGTGGACAGGCTTCGGCCGGTGGGAGATATGAAGGCTGAGATACCAGTGTTGGCGGCGCGCACGAACCCGGCGCGGCACTCGACGGCGCGGAAGACGGCGATGGCGAGGTGCTGGTCAAGCTCGGCGCCGTCCTTGAACCAACCCTCGTTGGTGACGTTCACGACGAAGTCCATCTTCTGCTCGCCACGGGCGAAATCCGCCACCAGTCGCGGAAATGCATCCTCGAAACATATCGTAGGGGCGAAATGCCAGCCGTTCAGCTCGAACAACCTGTATCGGCTGCCGGGCTCCAACCCGTCCTTATAAGGAATGAACGGGCTGACAACCCACCCCAGGAGCGGCTTCAGTGGCACGTATTCGCCGAACGGCACCAGGTGAATTTTGTCGTAGTATCCTGCCGGGCCTATCCCGCCTTGGGGGAGGAAAAAGATGCTGTTGTATTGGTGGATTCTGGCGGTTTCGACCGAATACCGCCCTGCTCCGATCAACAGCCCCGAACGCTGCTGAAGCCGGCGGACGAGTCTGCGCGCGCTTTCGTACCGACGCACCCTGTCTCTGCCGAACAAGCCCGGCGGCGCCATCGTCTCCGGCCATATCACCAGGTCCGGCGGCTGCAGCGCCGACTGTGCCTTTTGGGTCAACTTTACATGGGTATGAAACATGTCTTCGATGTTCTCGGCCGTGAGAAGGTTTTTGACGCTCTGCGGAATGTTGCCCTGGATGACAGCGATCCGCGGGCCCTTCCTAATTGCGATGTTGTCCAGCCTGTACGAGCCGTACAACTGGGCCAAGACCGAAAGCAGCAGCACCCCGCCGCCTGCCGCCAACACCCACCTCCGCCGTGCGGCCTGGCGAAGCCGGCACAAGCAACACACAGCGTCCGCCAGTGCCCCGTTCACCGCGACAACCCAGAAGGTCACCCCCGCCGCTCCTGTAAGGTCGGCTATCTGAATCACCGGCAGGACTTTATACTGGGTATGTGCGATGAACAACCACGGAAGACCCGTCAGGAACACTCCGCGGACGCATTCGAGCGCGGTCCAAGCCAGCGGCGCCGCCAGCGCCAGCGGAATACCCCTTTTGAACGAGAGCCACCGCACCGAGGCACAGAACAACAGGAAATACAGGGAGAAGTAGAACCCGAGCAGGAACGTGCCGACGAATGTCACGTGCCTTACCCAGAAGAATCCTAGCGAGCCGGAGGCCCAGCCAGCAAGCCACAGGACCACCCAGGCCAGTTTGCCGTATCGCCTGCCGAGCGCCAGCAGCACGGGCACCAGCGCACACCAGGCCAGAAAACTCAACTCCGCCGGGGGGAATGAGAGGCCAAGCAGCAGCACAGTGGCCGCTGCCGCTGTTGATAATATGATGAGACCTCGCCTGCTATTTTCTTTGTCTGACAACATACGTGCCTGCAGCCAGGTCTCCGACACGCTGTGCCCCCCTGGTATTGAGCAGCACCAGAGAGCCTACCATCCATCCAAGAGGAAGAACGACGTCCGCTGTTGCCCGGAACAGGTTTCGAAGCCCCGCCTGCCTCCAGCCTGGATAGCCGCCGTTCCGGCTGACCACAATCAGCCCGAACAAGCGCTTGCCCAGCGTCCTGCCCGACCGCGCCTCAAATGCCGAGAAATAGAACAGTTCAAACACAAAAAGCAATGGCACGGTCTCCGCGCCGCCCGGCGCGCGCCCCGACAGCACCTGCACGGTGCGGCCGACAACGAGCGCAATGACAAGGTCGAACAGGTATGCGCCACCACGCCGCCACCACGTGGCCAGCACGTATTCGACGCCGCCAATGACCGCGCGGTGCGGGAGGAACGTCGAGCGGATAAGCGAGGCCGCCAATATCAGCAGCCCGACGACTGTCACGGCGGCAAGTGCGCCTGAGTGCTCGATGACCCAGTTGAATTGAGGGTTGGCCGCAACTGTCCGCGGCGCCCCCCAGGCTCCGCCGTCGTAAATGCTATGAAGGACGCGCCATATCGTGCCCATGAACGGCAGAGGATAGCCCGCGCCAACAAAGAGATGGATCTTTCCCTCGAGGGCGGCGGCGTCCAGTTCGTGGGTCTGCTCGCCCACGGGATTGACCACAGCAGTGGCGAGTTCAAACGGGCGCCAGACCCCCCCGGCATACATCCGATAACTCAAGCTGCGCTCCCCCGAACGCCTGGCGGGAAGCGCCGCGTACACGACCATCGGCTTGCCGCCGAGGGCTGATGGGGCGAACTCTATGTGCCCGTCCATCTGCGCCAGTTTTGCAGCCTTGGACGTGCCGCCGGGCCCGTAGGGCGCAGCCCACAGCGCCTGGGCCGAGCCGCCCTCTTCTTCCGTGGTCCAGAACAGCCACAATTTTCCCGCGACCAGGGCCGTCCGGACCTCTACGCACCTGCCCTCCCCTGTCGTCGGAATGGTGCTCTCGAGCCACCGGCGGGCCGGCTCCGAGCTCGGCGCGTCAGGTTCGGGCTGGCGGTGGCGCAGCGCAGCCGAATAGAGCGTGCCGTCGCTTACGCCGAATGCGGTCAGTGTTTCGTCGAGGAATTCTGCGGATTGGGGGCGCCAGTTGAACCGCCATCGAGTCTGGCCGGTCTTCTTCCACGTTTTAGCGTCTGCGTCTATGCCGCCTTCGATGACTGACTCCGGCAGGAAAAGGTAGAACCTGCCGGCGGAGTGTGCCACACAACTGTAGTCCGCCCGGAGTTCGCAAGCTATCGACCAGCCGCCCTCCCCATCTTGGCACAGGCAGAGGCACGGGGTCTCCGGCGCCCCGGCGACCTCGACAAACAGATAAACCCTGCCGCCGCAGACAACTGCTTTCGGGTTACGGTAGCCCGGGAGGCCCGACTCCGCTCGACTGTCAGCGGAGGCGGCTGCAACAAGGCAGACGGCGAACCAAAGCGCCCGGGCTGCGCAGCTCGGTTTCATCCGCCCTTCCCTTCCGCTATGGCGTTAGCCACCGCGCAGCCGCTGGTGTGTGAAATAGACACGTGCAGTCTGGTGACGCCCATTTGTTCTGCGCGGCGCGCCGCGGCGCCGGACAGCTCCACCTCCGGTCGGCCCGAGGGCCCCCGTTTGATTTCGACGTCCCGCCAGCGTATGCCGCCGCTCCAGCCCGTCGCCAGAGCCTTGAGCACTGCCTCCTTGACTGCAAACCGCCCAGCAAAATGCTGGGCGGGGACGGCCCGGGACCGGCAGTAATCAGCTTCCGCCTGGGTGAACACCCGCTCCAGAAAGCGGCGCCCATACCTGTCAACTGCGTCCGCTATCCTTGCCACCTCGACCACATCGATGCCGACGCCTGCGATGCTCAAGGCTCTCCTTCCTCTTCGGGGGTGAGTTCCTGCCGCGCGGGTGCCCTAATCGGACCCGCCGAACATCTGGTCCAGGTTGTGCTTACTAATGGTCTTGAAGGCCACGAGGGTACTGGTCCGCTCGATGCCCTCCAGCTTCAGCATGCGGTTGGTGACGATGTCGGCGAGCTGCTCGTGTGTCTTGATCCTGATGACGGCGACCAGGTCGTGCTCGCCGGCCACGGAGTGGACCTCCGCAACCCCGTCCACTTTCAACAGGGCCTCTGCGGTTTCATTGATCGCGCGCCTGTGGGCGCTGACCAGAACAAATGCCGTGACCATCGGCTTCTCCTCCTTACCTGAAAACGGGCTGCACCAGCTGCGGGATATTTTACGCCTTGGTGCCCCGAGGGTCAACTTCCGCCGACGTCGAAGCCGGAACGTTCCGATGGCTCGACTTGACAGACAGGGGGTGGGCTGAGTATTATATTCGGTAAAACGAATATAAGCTCCGCTGTTATCAGGCTCCACGGGAAACGGGAGCGTATAGTGAAAGACGAAAAGATGGCCGGACTGGCCCAAGGGTTGAAGGTGGTCGCCCACCCTACCCGCCTGATGATCCTGGCAGAACTACAGAACGGAGTGAAGTGTGTCGGCGACATCAGCGGCCTGCTGGATGCACGCCAGCCGAACGTGTCGCAGCACCTGACGGTGCTGAGGGAGAACGGCCTCGGGGGTTTCCGCCGGGAGGGTGTCCTGCGTTGCTACTATTTGAAGAGACCTGCTCTGGTCAAGGCTTTGTTTGCTCTTCTTGAGCGTCACTATCCGGCGGTCGAACCGCCATTATCCCGCAGGAAGACATAAGGCAAACTTCAATTTCAGGAGAAGGGAATTATGGGACGGGTGTATTTTCCGCAGTACCGTAAGGGGCGCGAAGGCATTGAGGGGTTCGAAGGAACGCTGCTGGAACACGCCCAGAAGCTGGGGGTAGAGGTCGCGTCGGAGTGCGGCGGCCTGGGCAAGTGCGGCCGTTGCGTCGTCCGGATCGACAGGGGAGCCGAGGCGCTGGGCGAGAGGTCGGAGGCGGAAAAGAAGCACCGCCTCGGCCCGGACGAACGGCTCGCCTGCCAAGCGAGGGTCGTCGAACTCGAGTGTGATGTGTACGTGTTCATCCGCGATTTCGGGGACTACGAAGTCCTGACGGATACACTGGCGATCCGGGTCGAACCCGCCCCAGCCGTCCGACGGGAGGGGGACCGCGTAGTTCACGTCGAGGCGGGAGACCTCGGCCCCTACCGGGGCGAGATATACGGCCTGGCGATTGACGTCGGCACAACCACCCTGGTAACGCAGGTCTTCGACCTTGAAAACGGCCGCAACGTTGCCACCCTGACCAGGAAGAACCCACAGATATCGTATGGAAACGACGTAATCTCCCGCATCGCCTACACCATGCAGCACGACGGTGGGCTGAAAGAATTGCAGCAATGTGTCGTCAGAGGGATCGATGAGAGCCTGGAGGATTTTGAGGAGCAGAACGGCGAGATCCGCAGCCGTATATACGACCTGGTCGCCGTCGGAAACAGCACCATGCGTGATATCTTCTTCGGAGAGGACGTGAGCGGGTTAGGCGTGATACCCTACGAGGCACGCAGCCTGAAAAGCATCAATACGAAGGCGGCAAGCCTGGGCTTTGTGGTGAACCCCGCGTGTAGGGCTTATGGCGGCCCGCTCATCGGAGGACACGCAGGCGCCGACGCCGTCGCCGACATCCTCGCCTGCGGCATGCACCTGGATGATGATATTACCATGTTGATCGACATTGGGACGAACGGCGAAGTCGCTGTGGGGAACAGTGACCGGATCATGACCGCATCCTGCGCCGCCGGTGGTGCCTACGAAGGCGCCAGCACCACGTGCGGCGTCGGGGCTATTGCGGGCGCTATCAAAAACCTGTGGATACACGACGGCCGGGTAAACTTCGAGACCATCGGGAACAAGGCGCCAGTAGGAATCTGTGGCTCCGGCCTCATCGACCTCGTAGCCGAGCTTCTGCGAAACGGCATCATGACCAAGAAGGCAAAAATCAACGAGGAGTTCTCTGTCACAGGAAAAATCAGCATCACTCAGCAGGACATCTACCAGCTTATCACAGCCAAGGCCGGGTTGCGCTCTGACCAAGACCTGCTAATCAAGTATTATGGTATCGAACTGGACGACATCGACAAGATATACCTGGCGGGAGGGTTCGGAAACTTCATCAACCCCGAAAATGCGGTCGCCATCGGCTTGCTTCCCAATGCCGCGGACAAGGTGGTGCGGGTGGGAAATACAGCGTTGGCAGGAGCAAGGATGATGCTGCTCTCGTGTGAGATAAGGGCCCAGGCTGAGCGGGTTGCCGCGGCTATCGAACACACCAAGCCGAATGAGCGCGAACCAAATTTCGCCTACTACATCGCGGAAAAAATGTACTTCTGAGTCGCAGGCGCGTTGGCCTGACACCGCACCACTCACCTCCCGACACCCGTAATCGTTCGTGAGTCTGTCTGCGAAAGAGAAGGTGGCCCCCACTCATCTGGGCGCGGTCACACGGTCTCGGCCGCCAACAGCGCACCTACCGCTGGAAT
>JAUWIN010000136.1 GCA_030605345.1 Candidatus Brocadiia bacterium | reverse complement strand
CTGCCCACAATCAGCGGCACGATGCACAAGGCACCGAAAACCACGATCCGCGATTTCGAACTGACAAGCTCGTGGCAGTGTTTATACAGGTACACGCCCAGGAGCCCCGCGGCGCCAAGCACGAGCACGCCCGTGCCAAACGGGTTGGACTCTCCAAGCCGGTCGGGCTCATGTTGCACTATGCCGAGGTTAAGGACGAAGAAGGACACCGCGGCGATGGCGAGGCCAATCAGTCCGCGGGCAAGGCCGCGGTCCACGTCGATGCGATGCGGGGAGAGGGCGGTTGGCTGCGGCCTGTCGCGGTGCTCGGCAGCGCGGAGACGCTTGCTGGTCTGGCGGATTTGCTTTGCCATTTTGGTGTTACGATTGCGCCTTCGTCTCCTTCTGATATGCGTCCACAATTTCCTGCACGAGCCTGTGTCGGACAATATCGCGCCTGGGCAACTCCACAAACTCAATACCCTCTATCTTGTTCAGCAGGCTGTATGCGTGTCTCAGCCCGGAGGTCTCCGCCGGGGCGAGGTCGGTTTGTGTCACGTCGCCGGTGATGACCGCTTTGGAGCTCGCTCCCAGACGGGTGAGGAACATCTTCATTTGTGCGATGGTGCAGTTCTGCGCCTCGTCCAGTATGACGAATGAGTGGTTCAACGTGCGGCCCCGCATGAACGCCAGTGGGGCGACCTCAATGATGCCCCGGTCGCAAAATTGCTGCACTTGGTCGAAGTCTATCATGTCGTTGAGTGCATCATACAGCGGGCGGAGGTAAGGGTCTACCTTGTCGCGCATGTCGCCGGGCAGGAATCCAAGCTTCTCCCCGGCTTCGACCGCCGGCCTGACCAGCACGATGCGTCGGGCTTGTTGTGTGCGGAGTGCGGCGGTCGCCAGTGCCACCGCCAGATAGGTCTTGCCGCTCCCTGCGGGCCCGATGCTGAACACGATGTCCGACCGGCGCATCGCAGTGACGTAGCGTTCTTGCCCCCTCGTCCGTGGCACCACGGGCGCTTCGCTGCGAAGCACCTCGATCCTGTCCACCGCGCTGAGGTCGACGCCGTTGCGCACCGCCTCGATCGCTCCTTCCACCTCCGCCGGGCTGAGGCGGCCGCCGAGCTCGCCTCGGGATTTGATCTCTTCCAGCACCCGCGCCGTCCGGGCGGCGCCTTCTTCGTCGCCCTCGATGGTAATCAGGCCTTGGCGCGAGGTCAAGGCAACGCCGAAGGCCTTCTTGAGCAGTTTCAGGTTCGAGTCGTTGAGCCCGTGCACCAGTTCCGCCTCCCGGCGGTCTCTAAGCAGTACGGTCTGTTTCATTTGCCGCCCAATTGACCCGTCACTTTGGCAAATATGGCCAGTACGAAATAAGCGACCGGAGCTGCGATGAGGAACGAATCGATCAGGTCCAGCACACCGCCAAACGAGGGCAGCATCGTGCCGGAGTCCTTGGTGTTTGTCGCCCGCTTAATCAGCGACTCGGTCAGGTCGCCGGCCTGCGACGCGACCCCCACCACAATACCAAAGGAGATAGTAGCCAGAATCCCGCGGTCAATCAAGGTATGGATATTCATCCCATAGGCCATCACCCGCGAGACGCGGGCGCTTGCGGCGACCCCGCCGATCGCGCCCTCGACGGTCTTGTTTGGACTGATGCGCGGCGCCAGGCTGTGCCGCCCGAAAATCACCCCGGTAAAGTACGCACCCACGTCGCTGCCCTTGGTCACCCCGATTACGAGCATTACCAAGTCCCAGCCCTCATCCAGGAAGCGGGTGCGGACAAGGAAGGCCATTGGCAAGGCCACGTAAAGCACGCCGAACGTTGTGACGGCGATGTTTTTCAACTGCGGAGCCAGCCCCTCCCGTCGTGTGGACGCCTGGCCCATGAGCACAACGATGAGGCCCAGGAGCGGTGCCATAATCAGCGCCACGAAAGCCTGTGGACCCAGAAGGCCGGGCAGAGCATCGCTCCACAGATAATACGGCAGCAGGGCAGCGCCGAACGCGATCCCTGTCGGGGTGAATGGCCGAAGCTCCGTTTTCTGCGCCATGGCAAAAAGCTCTCGGAGTGCCACGCCCGTGACTACCATCGCCACGACGCAGATGAAATATCCGCCCCAGTAGAGGTCCATCCAGAACATCGCCACAAGGGCGAGTACGATTAGTACGCCGAAGACGATCCGCGTCCGCATCAGTTGCCTCGGGTTTTCTCCGTGGGGCGGACCTCACCGAACTTCCTCTCACGCCCTGCGTACTCCCGTATCGCCTTGTGCAGTTCGGCGGGGCCGAAGTCCGGCCAAAGGACGTGGGTGAAGTAGAACTCCGTATATGCTGTCTGCCACGGCAGAAAGTTGCTGATCCGCATTTCGCCTGCGGTTCGTATCAGCAAGTCCGGATCGGGCATGCCCGCAGTGTACAGCGCTTCGGCAAAGGTCTGCTCGGTGATGTCGTCCGGCTTTATTTCGCCGGCCTTTGCCTTTCGGGCTATTGTCCGTGCGGCCTCGGTGAGCTCCGTGCGGCCGCCGTAGCTCAGCGCCAGGCAAAGTGTCATCCCCGAGTTGTCGGAAGTTATCTCCTCACTTTTTCTGATCTCACGCAGCGCTCCGCCGGGCAGGTCGCTCAGGCGGCCGATTGCCCGGAACTTGATGTTGTTTTCCATCATGGTGGACTGCTCGCGGCGCAGATATCGCACCAGCAGCCTCATGAGGGCGGCGACCTCGCTCTTTGGCCGTCGCCAGTTTTCTACGGAAAAGGTGTAAAGGGTCAGTTGCCTTATTCCGATGCGGGCGCATTCGGTGGTGATGGCGTCGACCTGTTTTGCCCCTGCCTCGTGTCCGGCGGAGCGCTTCTCGCCGCGCTGCCTGGCCCACCGCCCGTTGCCGTCCATGATGATTGCGATGTGTCCCGGCAGTTCAGAGTTGTTTTGGGGCAAGGTCAAAATCACCCCCGTGTGCCCTTGACCTGGGAATCAGCCTGCAACAGTCTGGCCGCGCTCGCTGCCGACTGATATGATCTTCGCTGGCGCGCCGGCGAGTTCGCATAGTCTCTCGACATACGCGGCCGCCTCAGGGCGGAGCCCCCCCGCCGAATCGTTCGGAGCAGTGAGGCCGTGCCAGCCGCTCATTTCCTCGTAGACCGGCTGTGCTGCGAAGACCTTGCCCGCCTCTGCAGGGAAGGTCTCGGTCCGCCGGCCCTCGATCTCGTAGGCCACGCATATCCTCAGCGGATCGATCCCCTCGAGCACGTCGAGCTTTGTGATGGCGAGCTCATCGACCCCGTTAATGATGGCCGAATGACGTGCAGCCACAGCGTCGAACCAGCCGCAGCGTCGGG
>JAUWIN010000139.1 GCA_030605345.1 Candidatus Brocadiia bacterium | reverse complement strand
CCCCACCGTTGTCGAAATGGTAGCGTGCCTCTTCCAGTACGTCGGCTACCCAGGCCGCACGGTCCTGTGCCTGTTCCAGCAGGTAGGCCAGGTCGGCCGCCGAGAAACCGCTCGTGCTGCGAAACATCCGCCGCAGCGACCGGCGAATCGCTTGGGCCCGGAGCATGGTCCGGCGTTTTTCGAAGACCTCGTGGTCCGCGAGTTTGGCAATTTCGGCAGGGCTGTAACGGTCGGCCGCCAGCCACGCACGCCGCTGGGCATCGGATGCAGCGTCCGGGTCGAACATCCACAGCCACCGGCGGTACGCGGTCGGCCCATCTTCGGCAGGGAACACCCGCGCGTTCCAAAGCGTCTTTTGTTCAGATGGAATGTCACCATCCCACACATCTTCCGGCCGCGCGCCCACCGCCAGCAGCCAGTCGGCAACCGGCCGGCCGCAGAATGTGGCCCCCTGCTCGGCGGTCCGCTTGAAGGTGTCGCCAACCCCGCAGCACCGCACGAACCAGACCTCCCGGCCCTCTCTGCTGTGGCCCGGGATGACATCCAGGCACGCCCCAGGCGGGAGCGCCAGCGGCTCGTCGATGTCCACGCCGACGACCACGTTCTTTCCGCCGAGTCTTAGAGACGAACGGAGCCGACACCCCTCGACCCAGGCGTTCGCCCCGGCGATGGCTGCGCCGTCCAGAAGATGGTTGTTTACGCTCACGTGGGCCTCGAGGTCGGAAACTCCGCGATCCTGCCTGAGCAGGTCGAGGCCGCTCGAGATGATCTGCTCGGTGGCGCCGAAGTGCAGGAACCGGCAATGCGGCAGGACCTGCACGCTGAAGGGAATGGGCGAGACCGTATCGTAAATTCGCCTGAGCAGCGACTCGTCCAGTTCCGACCCGCTCCCGCGAACCGCCTCCAGGTAATACTCGAAGGTGGCCTCGTCCCCCATGGCACAGCAGATTTCACGGTAGAAATCGAGGCCGTGCGCCGTCAGGGCGTCGGCCATCGGGCCCGTCCAGACCAGCCGGCCCGACCCGTCCGGCGATGCGCCGACCATCTTCAGCAGAGCCACCGCCATGGCCGCATCGAAACTGAGAACGCCGATGTCGAGAATCGACTGGCCATAACGGTCAACGGCCCTCCTCTCCTCTTGCTCCTCCGGGGAGGCCTTTTGAAGAAAGAGGCGCACGCGACCGTCGCCGTCCGCACAATAGACGCCGTGTCTCGTGGCCTGTTCGGGTGAGGCGTGGCAGCCAAGCCCTGTCACGCCTTCGGCTGTAAACCGCACGTTCCGTGGACCGAACTTCAGCAGCACGTCTCCCGATGTGATGACGATTTGCCCCGCCTCATTCTTGGGTGGCGGTAGCGCCAGATACGTCGGCAGTTGCCGGTCAAAGAGCGTCACAGGGACCGCGCTGTCGCTTTCCCCGGGAACAGGCACGAAGGCCTTGCCGCAAGAACCGTATGCAGGCAGCCGTCGGGAATCGCCGCCTGCATGAACAATCAGGATCCGCAACTGCCGCAGGGCCTCCTGCCAGGCTGTGGGGTCGCCAAGGGATGTGCTGGCGGCCGAGTGTTCGCAACACAGCATCTCGGGCTGGGGAGCAGAATCCTTCGGCAGTGCGCGGCCGGTCAAAGCGAGTTCCCGGCCTAGCACCTGTGTAATGCAGTGAATAGTGCTGCCGCCGCTACCGACCCGCCGCCCGCCTGGGTCGGTCACAACCATGACTTCGCGCACCCCCACCAGGAGCCCCAACTTGCGCCGCAGGCGCAGTTGCGCCTCATACGCCGCCGCCTGACCCTCGTTCGAGGGCGTTACGATCAGGTAGTCCCAGGGGTTCGCTGCCGTTTGAAGGGGGGCAGTTTCAAAGTCCGCTGCGAGGGAGAGCGCGTCGCGGTAGTGGTCAGACAGCGCCAAGTGAGCCCCATTCGATGGTTTTGGCAATGGCCGAGACACTCCGGTCCCGACCAAAATGTTGCTCGTAATACGCCCGGCCCCGGCGGCCCATTTCTGTCCTCAAGTTTTGATCTTCCACCAGCCTCGTGAATGCATCGGCGGCCGCCTTTTCATCGCCGGGCGGCACAGTGATCCCCGCGCCGCTGTCACGAAGAACATCAGCCACCTCGGTGTCTTCAGGGCCAATAAATACAGTAGGTCTACCGGCAGCAAGAACCCCATAAACCTTACTGGGGACAATCAGCCCCTGGGTGCCGGGGCGCTGTGAAACAAGATGGATGTCTCCCACCGCCAGGTTTTCCGATAGACGCTCAAGCGGTTGAGGAGGGCGAAATTCGACACTTCTGAGACCCAATTCGCTCGACAGGGCTTCAAGTGGCCCGCGCATTTTCCCTTCGCCCACGAAAATAGCGCGGAGATTCGGACGGTCGGCCATGGTGGCTATCACCCTAATGACTGTATCAAGGTCGTGACCGAGCCCAAGATTTCCAGAGTACATCAGAACTACCCGGCCATTCAGCCCCCACTCGCCGCGCAAAGCGGAACGTTCGGGCGTAATAGGGCGGACAGCCTCCGCAGGCACCCACATGGGTATCGTCTCGATCTTCTCAGGATCCGCGCCGGCCTCAACAAGCCTCTGAGTCATAACCCTGCCAAGAGAGACGATTTTGTCGGCTCTTCGATACAGAAACGCCGCGAGGCCCGCAAGCAGCCGCTCAAGGATGGAGCCTTTCCGCAAGACACCGTACACGACGGGCACTTCGGGATAAAGGTCCATGGTCCAGAGGACAAGCCGCGTGCCCCTGAAGCAATTCAGCATTGCCCCTACAAGACCGATAAAGGGCGGCGTCGTAAGCGATACGCAAGCGTCCATCCGAGGCAGAACGAAAGCACGCCATAAGGCCAAGAAGTAGAAGGACAGGT
>JAUWIN010000079.1 GCA_030605345.1 Candidatus Brocadiia bacterium | reverse complement strand
TAGTATTCTGCGTTGGCCCCCGAGGGGACAGCCCCGCCGAGGGTCATGAACAGGTCGGTGTTGGAAGCGACGTCGTCGGCCCCCATCTTTTTGAGTTGTTCCGTGACCGAGAGCACGTCTATGGGCTGGTTCTTGGCGTAGAGGTCGGTGAAGGCGGTGTAGATCTACTGATTCTCCGAAACATAAAAAAACTCAGGCTGGAGGACGGTAGCGACCGAGCTCATCGCCTTCGGCTCCAGCATGATGGCGCCGAGGACGGCGACCTCTGCTTCCTGGCTGTGAGGAGGGACCCGCTCGGCCGAATTTCCCTCTCCCATCGGGGCTGCTCCCGAATGAATGCTATTCCGCCAGGATCCAAACGCGCGCCCGGCCGGTGAGGTCGGAGGCGAGTTCGATATCTACCAGGTGCACGCCGATTTCCTTGAACGGCTGTTCGAGGCGTATGTTGTGTTCGTTGACCTCGAACCCCTCTTTGTTCAATGCCTGTGCAATGTCTCGAGCGCCCACGGAACCATACAGGTGGCCTTCCGGACTGGCGGGGGCTACGATGGTGCAGGAGGTGCTCTCGAGCCGGTCGTGGGCGGTTTCCAGCGCTACCCGCTCCGCTGCGACCTGTTTTGCTATTTTCGCCCTCTCGATTTCGAGTTGCCTGAAGTTCCCCGCCATCGCCGGCACGGCAACATTGCGGGGCAACAGGAAGTTCCGCGCGTAGCCGTCGGCTACTTCGACGATCTCGCCGCGTTCCCCCAGTTTCTCGATTCCCTGCTTGAGCAGAATCCTCATCCGAGTCCTCCGATGTGTCTGCGCCGCCGAGGCCATCCGCGGGCGCTCTGGGGTGGCTCCGGCCTCAGTCGCCGGTGTACGGCAGAAGGGCCATCGCCCTCGCCCTCTTAATTGCGGCCCTGGCGCTGCGCTGATGGGCGGTGCAATTGCCCGACCGCCTCTTGGAAAATATCTTGCCCTGGCCAGTCAGCAGCTTATGCAGCGTGCCCACGTCCTTGTAATCGATGTTCCGCACGCGGGCCTTGCAGAAGCGGCAGCGTGATTTGTCACCAGGCCGGACGTAAAGTCTCTTCTTTTTCTTCTTCTTCTTCGCCATGCGGCGACTCCAATGTAGCGTTGTCTGCGGCCATCTAGAACGGTATATCCTCGGCCGGTAGTTCGGTGTCTTCCTCGGGTATTTCGGGCTTTTCGGCCGGGGTGCCCGGCTGACTGCGGCCGCCTCCGGCCGACGGCCGGCCCCCGAGGAACTGGACCCGCTGCGCGGTTACCTTCAGCTTGCTGCGGTTCTCACCGGTTTTTTTGTCCTGCCATTGGTCCATCCTGAGGACCCCTTCCACAAAGACCGGCCGGCCCTTGCTGAGGTACTCGGCGCAGTTCTCCGCCTGCTTGCGCCAGACGGTCACGTCGACAAAGGTCGTCTCGTCGCGCCACGTGCCATCGCCAGACTTCGTGCGGTAATTGATGGCAAGGCCCAGGTCAAGCACGGCTGTCCCGGACTGGACGTAACGCAGTTCGGGGTCGCGGGTAAGGTTTCCTATCAGGAACACCTTGTTAAGGTCAGGCATTTTATGGTCCTCCGAACTAAGGTTCTCGTTCGGCCGCGGGTGGCTCTTCCAACGTCTTGTGGTCGCCGAGTATATCGGGCTTGGCCTCTCCCTCGGGGCGGCTCGCCCCCTCGGGGTGGGCTTCTTGCCCGGTCCCCCCTGGCTCTTCGGGCGGCTCTTCAGGCTTGGGCTGGGCCTCTGGCTGGGGCTGCTGTTCAGGTTGCTGCGTGGGTGCTTCCTTACTTTCCTCTCCCGCCTCTGGTTTGGGCTCCTGCTTGGGTGGTCCGCGGCGCTTGTCCCGGCCTTCTTCCTCGGTTTCAAGCGGGGTCCCGACGTGCTCCTCCCTGAGCACCATCGCGCGCATGATGATGTTGGACAGGCTGGCGTCCCTGCGCAGTGGGGCGATCTCCGCCGGGTCAGCCTCGAACTTTGTCAGGACGTAGGTCCCGCGTTTCTTGCCCTTGATTCGATAGGCCAGTCGGCGGGATTCCCACTTTTCCAGTTTTTTTATCGAGGCGCCGCGGCGTTCGAGCAGCGTGCGGATGTGGTCTAAGACCGCCCGGAAGTCGTCCGACGCCTTGCTCTCCCTAACAAGAAACAATCCTTCGTATGCCTGCAAGTTCACCCTCTCAGTTATATCTGTTCATGCAATCTTCAATGCCCTCAGCCGCCCAACAGGCTACCGCCTCAGCGGCGTCCTCAACTGCTCGGGCTATCACCTCCCGCTCAGCGATTGAGAACCTGCCGAGCACGTAATCAACCGCGTCTGCGTGCGCCGGGCGCCCTACGCCAATGCGGAGCCTGGGAAACTCTGTCGTTTCCAGCGCCTCCGCGATGGATTTCAGGCCGTTATGCCCGCCGCTCGACCCTTTGCGCCGGACCCTTAGCCTGCCCAATTCCAAGTCGATATCGTCACAGACGACAAACACCTGCTCGGGGCTCAGACGATTCCACCCAGCAGTCGCCCGAACGCACAGCCCCGACTCGTTCACGTAGGTCCCGGGCTTGACCAAGAGCAGTTTCCCGCCCTCGGTGGTTGCCTCGCCGACTCTACCGCGAAGGCGCCGGCGCCAGACCTTGACACCGAGCTCTTCCGCCAGGCGGTCGATGACCTCGAAGCCGACGTTGTGCCGGCTGCCGCGGTATTTCCTGCCCGGATTGCCAAGCCCAAACACCGCCAGCAAGTGGGGGCCCCCGCCGCACGCATTAGTCCCGTCCGGAAGGCCGGCAGCACCTTACTCCGCACCTTCCGCCTCTTTATCTTCTTCTTCCGCTTTCTCGCGACCGATGACCTCGGGCTCTTCCGCGCCGGCCACCGCCTCGGCCGCTGGGGCTTTCTCTTCCGCCTCCAACTCCGCAGGCGGCCGGATCGTCACCAGCACCGCGTCGGGGTCGGTAAGAATCTTCACCCCATCCGGCGGCTTAATGTCTTTGACCAGGATGCTGTCGCCGATTCCCATGTGCGAGACACCCACCTTGATTACCTCGGGGATGTCGCGTGGGAGGCAGCTCACGGTGAGGTCGCTCACGGGATGCTCCAGCACACCGCCCGCCGCAACACCCTTAGCCGTCCCGGTCAGTTCGACGGGGCATTCTACCTCCAGAGCCTCGTCCATCGCAACCCGCTCGAAGTCGACGTGGAGGACCTGTTCGCCAAAGGTATCGAGTTGCACGTCCTTGACCAACATCTGCTCGGCCTCCGCGTCGATGGACAGTGTGACCATCTTCACGCGGTGTGCCACGATCCTCTGGACGTCCTCGCTCCGCAGCAGGACCGCCGTCGGCTCGCCACCGCGCCCGTACCCCACCGCAGGGACCCGACCATTCCGGCGGGACCTCCTCGACGCGGCCGCACCCGTTTGCTCGCGGACTTGGGCGTTTAGGGTTGTCTGAGCCATCAAAGCCCTCCACCCTGGTTCTTGAACAAATAGCTGACCGACATGTTCATGTGGATTCTCTTGACCGCTTCGGCCAGGAATCCCGACACGGATACCACCTCAATTTTGTCGGGCACGCCGGATTCAGGCAGCGGGATGGTGTCGGTCACCAGGATTTTCTCTATGGGCGCGTCCTCCAGGGTTGAGAAAGCGTCGCCGCACATCACCGGATGCGTGGCACTTACATACACCCGTTCTGCGCCCGCATCCTTCAGAAATCTGCTGGCCACGGCGAGAGAGCCGGCGCTGGCGATGATGTCGTCCACCATCAGGATATTTTTCCCACGCACCTCGCCGACCACGGTAGTAATCTTGACTTCGTCTCCGCTCACCCGCTGCTTGTAGCAGGACGCCACCCCCGTCCCCAGCGCCTGGGAGTAGCCTATGGCCATTTTCATGCTGCCGATGTCCGGGCTGGCGCAGACAACATTCGTGAGGTTCATCGCCCGGATGCGCCGCAGCAGCACCGGATGAGCGTAGAGGTGGTCGAGGGGTATGTCAAAGAAGCCCTGAATCTGCGGCGCGTGAAGGTCCATGGTGAGAACCCTGTCGGCGCCGGAACTGACAATCATGTTGGCGACCAGTTTCGCGGTGATTGGCACCCGGCCCTCGTCCTTCCTGTCCTTCCGCGCGTATCCGTAATACGGGATCACCGCGGTCACTCGGTCCGCCGACGCCCGCTTCACGCTGTCGATGAGGAGCAGAAGTTCCATCAGCGTTTCGTTCGGAGGATAGCACGTCGGCTGGACAATGAAGACGTCCGCGCCGCGAACATCGTCTTTTACCTTCACCTCCAGTTCGCCGGCGGGGAACCTTCCGATGTAGGCATCGGACAGGTTCACGCCCAGATGTTGGCCGAGAGCCAGCGCAAGACGCGGGTTCGCGTTGCCCGTGAGTATCTTGAGTTGTGACATCGTAGCAGAATCACCCATCAGCACTTATCGTCCGGCAAAAAAACTCCACCGCTGCCGCCAGCGGCGGCAGGGCTTCCAACAAACGGCGGATTATATGAGCGCCTCTGGCGAAAGTCAAGCCCGTTAGCTGTGCCTAAACGGGTTTTGACAGCTTATCGTGTGCTTTCCGTAACAATTCTCTGACCGGCAGGTTTTGGGGGCATCGCTCTTCACACTCCTCGCAGTCCACGCAGTCCTCGATGGTGGCGGAGAACTCCGCATAAGCCTGTCTGCCCTGCGGCCATTCCCAGTCGATACGTTCCTGGTACTGGAAGAGGCGAAGTATGCCGGGAATGTCGATCCCCTGTTCGCAGGGCATGCAATAGTCACACCCGTAGCAATAGCCCCTGCCGAGCCGGTCACCGAAATCCCTGAGGTCCTGCTCCTCTTTGTCGCTCAACGGTTTGTAGCTCTCGGCGATGCATACGTTCTGCTCGATTTCCTCCGGCGAGTTCACACCCGTCAGAATCATCGGCAGTTTGGGGTTGGACAAGGCAAAGCGGAGGCACTCGGCAACGGTGGGTTTTCTGTCCTCGCCCGGAGGGGTGAGCTGAAGCAGCTGACCGCAGCCCAACACCTTCATCACGAACAGGCCGACGTCGTGCTGCTCGGCGAGGTCAAGCACTTCGTCTTCGGCCTGTCGGTTGGCGATGTTATAGGTGATAAGTGCCGCTTCGAACTCTCCGCTGCGGATCATTTTCGCGGTCAGGTACCAGTTGTGGCTGGTGAAGCCGATGTGGCCGATTTTCCCTTCGGACTTGGCCTCTTGGAGCGCTTTCAGGCCCCCGTTCTTCGCCATTACTTGTTCGTATTTCTCTGTGGTCGAAACGTCGTGCGGTTCATAGAGATCGATATAGTCTGTCTGAAGGGCTGCGAGACTGTCATCGATGGTTTTCTTCATGCCCTCGTAGGTCAGGTCCGGAGACCGCGAGCTCAGATGGACCTCGCTCCTCCTGGTTTTCATCACACGGCCGATTTTGTGCTCGCTGTCTCCATAGGCGCGGGCAGTATCTAGGAAGTTGACTCCCAGGTCGATGGTCTTGTTAACCGTGGCGACCGCCTGCTCAACGCCCACGTTTGGAATGGTCATCCCGCCAAATCCAATGCGGGTTACGTCAACGCCTGTTTTCCCCAACGTGCGAACTTCCATTCCTATTATCTCCTTTCGTTCCTGTGTGTTTCGAGTCTGGCCGGGCCTATGTTTAGAGCTCCTGTTCGAGCGAATCCAGGCGCTCGATGCTCTGCTCGGCGACTTTCCTGTCTTTTGCGAAGTATCGTTTCATCCGCTCAATCAGCGCCTGCTTCTCCTCGTGCGTCTCGTAGTGTTTCAGCAAATCGCGTGTCCACTGCAGGTTAGCCTCTATCTCCTGCGGTGCCTTTTCGCCGTCGTGGCGGACAGCATCCTCCGGGCAGACGTCGTGACATCGGCCGCACCGTATGCAGGTGTGGTCGTCGATGATGGCTGTCTCGTCGGGCATTGAGATCGCCCCGACGGGACATTCGTCGACGCATACTCCACAGCCGACACACATTTCTTCATTCACCCAAGGCATGCGTTCAAATCTCCCTTCAAGAGTGGAGGAATTGCTCCGGTTTCACTTTTCGCACGTCCAGCCGGTTCCCATCGTAGCGCCGGACAGTTTTTATGCAAGCCTGGCGCGAGAGGTAGGCGGCGGCTATGACCTTACAGATATTCAGCGGGGTATATATGATGCTGCCAGACGCTGGCCTTCTGTCAGGTCTCACTCATTGCTGCCGTTATTATATCGCACTCCCCACCGACAGCGAGTAGGGGCAACCGGCCGGCGGCCCCTACGGCGGCGCATCCTGTGCGAACGTCAGCGGGGAGATGTATTCTCCGTGCTTTTCTCTGGCCGCCGTGAGGCGCTGGCGCTGCGCACCGAGGATGTCGAACAGGACCTCCGGCGTGCCGGCGACCTGCGTCCGGTAAATCTCTTCAATCCGGTCGATTTTCGCAAGGTTTTCGGGGATGCGGAGGGTGAACTGCCGTTCGTAGTCCGCCTCTGCGTAATTCTTGCCGAGGACTTCGCCAAACAACGGTCCGAGGTGCTCATATCGCGGGATGTGCCCGGTCGGCGTGCGAATGGCGCGGAGGTCGCCGTGCACGCGGAGTTCCATCCATTTCACCCACACTTGCTTGTCCGCCATGCCGTTCAGGTATTCGCCGTCTTCGTCCTTGAGGAAGTAATTGGTGGCGAAGATAACGGGCAGGCGGGCCAGGCGTTGGGCGAAGTCAAGGTGATTTTGGAGATATTTGCCGAGCGGGATGGAGACGAAGTCGAGGTTGGCCAGCGGCTGGGACTTTCGGACGCCTTCTTCGCCGAGGGGGGCGGCGGTGCTCTCGGATTCGAGGCTGGCGCCCATGGTCACGGCCCCGTGCGCCCAGTCGAAGGATTGCTGGACGGGCACCCATGTGTCGGAGTCTCGGCCGCCGTAGATGACGGCGCTGACGGGGACGCCGGCGGGGTCGTTCGCCCGGCTGGCGAGGGTGGGCAGCGCAGCCATGGCGACCGTGTAGCGGGCGTTCTTGTGCGAGGCGGTGACTTCGTTGCCGTCCGTGTCCTTCTTGCCGGCGTGCCAGTTCCCGGAATGATTGACGCCGTCGGCGGGGAGTTTTCGTCCCATGCCGAGCCAGTATGGTGTGCCGTCGTTGATTAGGACGTTCGAGAAAATCACCTCGCCCGGGTTATTCAGTATCCCGCAAATGGCGGGGTCATCTTCTGGGTTTACATTGCGGATTATGCCGAATATACCGCTTTCGACGTTGACTGCGCGGGCCTCGCCGTCGATTGCCCGGAGATATGCTATGTCGTCGCCCACGATGGTTTCGCCGGGGAGCATTGCGGTGGAGGTTTTTCCGCAGAAACTGGGGTAGGCACCGGTGAAGTAGGTAACGCGGTGGTTGGGCCCGTGGACGCCGAGGACGAACATGTGCTCGGCCAGCCAGCCCTCGTGGTCGGCCTTCCGAATCGCCAGCCGCAGGCTGAGCTTTTTGAACCCTATGGTGTTGCCGGCGTATTGTGTGTTCACGCTGTAAACACATTCGTCATCCAGGTCGATATAGACCCGGCGCTTGTCCACGTTCTTGCTGACGTGGTTCTCGAGCTCTCCGGCCGAGTGGAGGATGCGGAAGAAGTCGCTGGAGTCGCCCAGCCGCTTGAACTGCTGGTAGCCGGAACGGTAGAGCAAGTCCTCGCTGTGCGCAACGTAGGCAGAGTCGGTCAACTGGACGCCCGATATAGAAAACGGCGAATTGGTCGGCCCGAGGCAGAAGAACCGGAGGAACGCGGTCTTTCCGGCCATCGCGGCCTTCAGGAAGCCCTTGACCTCGTCGAGGCCGGCCTCCTTATCCGTGGCGTTCAGGTTCGCTCCAAGGTCCTTTCCCGGCGGGACGAGATATTTTGTGTTCGGCTTGTCCCGTGCCTGGTCGCGGTAGGCATCGAAGTGAACAGTATGACCGTCGATGCCGAGATGCTGCTCCTCGCCGAGTTCGATGGCCAGGCGGCGGACCCCGGCGATGTCCTCGGCGGAATCCGTTACCACCAAGATGTGTTCGGGATTGCACAGTTCAACAGCCTCGGCCACGAACCGGTGTAGTCTGTGGTTTTCCAGCGCCGCCAGTTTACGGTAGCTCTCGTCGCTCAGTTTCCGTTTCAGGATATTTTTGCAGTCTTCCGGCATAATCTCACCACATCCACAAAACCCACAGGAAGGATGTTCTAACCGACCACCGGCGGATGATAAGGAGAGGGCCAACAGCCGTCAACCGCGACCACTAGGCGGTTACTCGGTGACCTTGAAAACCTGGTCGCTTTCGCGGGCGTGCTCTTTGACCCTGACGGCGATCTCGTCGCCCTTCTTGCCAGTCTCGACGTCTTGGTGTTCGAGCTGCATCGAGTCGAGGTTCTGGGTGAAGTCGCTGGTGTGCCCCTTGATGTGGATGGTATCTCCGACCTTCAGTTCGCCCTCGAGCTTGAGCGCTGCCACTTGGATGTTCCCGAAATAGTGCGTCACTACGCCGATCTTTTCCTCTGGCATGGTCTTCCCCTCCACAGTCTGGTCCGCTGACTCCTCCCTGAGAAGTCTGCTTGAAGGCCAATTATGCCCATTCGGCCGGGGTTGTCAACAGGGAGCGTCCGCCTAGCATGGTGAGCGGCTGCCGCGCTGGCTTGTGCTGCCGGAAAACGGCGGCTATGATGGGGGCTCAATGAACGGTCAAGTGCTGAAACTCATCGACCTCGGACGGCGCAGTTACGACGAAACGTGGGCGCTGCAAAAGGACCTCCACGGCCGGACTGTTGCGGACCCCACGGCGCCGGCGCACCTGGTGCTGGTCGAGCATCCTCCGGTGATAACACTGGGCAGGCGCGCGGACAAGGCCCACGTGCTGCAAAGCCCGGCGGAACTCGAACGACGCGGGGTGCAGCTGCGGAAGGTTGACCGCGGCGGCGACGTGACCTATCACGGCCCCGGTCAGCTTGTGGTATATCCGATTATGCGGTTGAGCGGGGCGCGGCGAGATGTCCACGGCTATTTCCGCAGCATGGAAGGCGTAGTCATCGGCCTGCTGGGGGAGTATGGGATTCCCGCAGGCCGCCAACCGGGATTGACCGGCGTGTGGGTGGGTGACGACAAGATTTGCGCTATGGGCGTGGCCATCAAGCGGTGGATCACTTACCACGGCCTGGCGCTGAACGTCAACACCGACCTGGACCGTTTCCGGCTGATCAGGCCGTGCGGGATCGTGGGCAAGGGAGTAACGAGCATTGCGAAGGTGCTTGGCCGGGAGGTGCCGATGGAGGAGGTATCCGTGAGGCTCGTCCGGCACTTCGCCAAGGAATTCGAGTTTGCCGGCGCGGAGACATGAAATACGTCTATATGCTGTCCGGTGACGACCGGGAGCTTGATTTGGCGGTTGCGGAGGCGCTGGCGCTGACCGGAGGCCGGAGCTGCGCCGCCAAGCTGGTCGAGGCAGACCGCCGGGTGGAGGTGTGGCGGACGGGTTATGGCGCCTGCGGGATGGAGTTGCTGGCGAGCGGCGCGAACGTCGAGGAGGCATGCCGGTCGCTGGCCGGTCTGGACATCACCTCAGAAGGCTTCGCCGTGGAGGTGAGGCGGGTCCCGCACCGGCTGAGCGTGCACCGGCACGACGTGGCAAGCGCGCTCGGGGCTGTGATTCACGGCCGGCCGAACCTCGACAATCCGCGCCAGCGGTTCCTGGCGTTCGTCACCCCGGGGGGTGTATGGGTCGGGCGGGCGCTGGAGGCAGGCGAGCGAGACTGGCGGCGGTTTGTCAGGAAACCATACGATTGCTCGTCGGCGCTCCCCGGCCGGGCCGCCCGCGCGGTGTGCAATCTGCTGGTCCGCGGCAGGGAAAAGGTGGTTGACCCGTGCTGCGGTTCGGGCACGCTGCTGCTCCACGCGGCGGCGCTGGGCGCCGTGGTGACCGGGTTTGCCATCAACCGGAAGATGGTGGGTGCGACGAACAAGAATCTGG
>JAUWIN010000111.1 GCA_030605345.1 Candidatus Brocadiia bacterium | reverse complement strand
GGCGCGGTCCGACCGCCGGCTTGGGGCCCCCGGCCCCGGCCTGGCGGCCTTAGCCCGCCGGGGGGCGTGCTCCAACCAGCCCGCACGGCCGTAATGGACGGCCAGCCTGTTTCTGATCCTCACTGCGCCGGGGTGCTTCTCGACCACTCGCTCGAGCAATCTGACCGCCTTTCGGTTCAAGTTCCTGGCGCGTTCTATCTTGTCCGGTTGATCGTGGGCAGAGGCATCAACGGCGAGGCCGCGGGCGCGTTCGCTCAACACCTCCGCCTTTATCACAGCGGCCTGGATGAGGTCGGCGCCGGGGAGTTCGGCTGCCCTGTCGACCGCGCGCTCCGCCTGTTCGTAGTCGCCTTTCCCAAGCAACATTGCAGCCAGGTATAGCCAGGTATCGGGTCCGGCGGTTCCCGGTCGCTCTGTGGTTTCGCCGCAGGCGATGGCGAGGTTCGTGACGGCGAGGTTGAACTGTTTTTTCGCCAGGTCGAGATGGCGCCTGAGTCTGGGCTGGTCCGCAACCGCGGGCCCACCGGCGCACAGTCCGTCCCAGTATGCTTCAGCCGACTGGAAGCGTCCAAGCCTGACTTCACTGGCGGCAGCGACGGCGAGCGGGCGGTGGTGGGGGTCGTCTTCGAATATCTTTACGCAGTCACGGGCATGGCGCTGGAAGATGCGGTAGTGTGCCTTGCCAATGACCGCGTATGGTTCGATGAAATGTGGGCTGGCAGTTGCGATCTCTCGCGCTGCTGCGAGCGCCTGCTCATACTTCCCCTCGCCCAGGAGTACCCGGGCCAGGCCAAGCCTTGCGGCAGGCACCCCAGGCTTGCGGTCGAGCGCCAGCTCGAAGTCCGCCTGCGCTTCGTCGTACCGCCGGAGTTTGAGGTAGCAATCGCCGCGCCTGAGGAGGGCTTCGGTATTTGCCGGTTCCCGCTGGATTACGACCGTCAGGGTGCGGGAGGCCTTGCTGAAGCGGCGGCTATTCATTTCTTCCGCCGCTCGTTCGACGGGCGGGCGGGGGCTGGGTTCACGCGTGAGCGGCACTACGTAGGCCAACCCGGCAAGGGCGAGAGCAAACGCAGCGACGCCCACCCACAACGTCAATTTTGAGGTGCGCTTGGTCAACACTGGTCCTGCCTGAATCTGTGTCCTACGGGTGGAACGGCAGGTCGTCCCAGAAGCGGCCGATTGCGAGGCGATACAGCTTGCTGCTGTCGGCCTGATATTCGGCGATTCCGGTCCTTATCGCTAAGTCCACCTGCCGGTCAGCGCCGGCCGCAGCGGCGACCCCTTCGAGCCCTTGTTCCCTGACCTGGGCGTAGGTCAGCCTGAGAATATTGTGGCCCAACTCGCCTACAGGGTCGAGCAGCACTATGCGCTGAGCAAAGGCTCTGCCGTCGGCGCACGTGGTCATCGCGAAGAACCCGAGGTGGGGTCCGAGCACCTCATTCTTCCCCACAGTCTCGGCTATATCGTGGGTGGTGGGAGACGCTTTTATCCCCTGGAGCCAGTCGATGAGCGCCATGGCTCTGGCGGCATCCGGGGATTTATCGATCTGTCCCGTTCGTTCGAGCACCCTTGCGGCGCGTTCGGTTTTGCCGCGTATTAGATAGAACCTGGCGAGGTGAAGAGCGGCCAGAAGATACTGGGGCTGTGCTTGGTTAAGTTTTTCCAGTCCGTTTTGCGCTTCTTCGACTCGGCCGGCTGCCGCGAGCAGGAACGCCAGGCAGTATCGAGCGGACGGTTCTTCCTTTGCGGCGGCTTCGAAGAAGGCGAGGTGATTCTTGTCAATGACCACGTCGGCGTCGGCCTGGGTATATGCCTGTCCAGCCCAGACACCTGCCGTGAGGTAGTTGGCCAATTCCCTGCTGGCGGTGTGGTGGAGGAGTTTTTTTGCGGCGATGTTGGCCATTTCGTGTGCGCCCTCGAGCGCGGCCGCAGCGAGTTTGAACCGCAAGGCATAGTCGCGAAGCCTTGGGGCTGCTTTCAGCCAGTCTTGTTGGTTCAAGACCGCGTCCGCTGCGCCGCCCGCGTCCTCTGTGTCCCCGGCGGCAAGAGCTGAGGCGGCAGCTGCCGCCAGCGGCCATCCGGAATGCGGCGTCTGGTCCGCCACTTTGGCAAATTCGTTGGAGGCCAGCAGGTAGTGCCCGACCCGCTGTTTCGCCCTGGCGAGGTAATAGCGGACTTCGGGCTGGTGTTCGTAGTACTGTAACGCCGTGGTGAGTTGAGCGTCTGCGGCTTGGTATTCGCCGTTTAGCAGGCTCACCATACCCTTTATGTAGCTTGTCTTTGCGTCCATGGTGCCGGGCTGGGCAAGCTCATCTACGATAGCGCCAGCTTCCTTGGTTCGGCCAGCCTGGAGATAAAGCGCGGCCAGCCGGAGCATGGCCTGGAGGTTATGCGGGTCGAGGGCCAGAATCCGGTGGATTTCCGCGGCGGCAGCGCTGGGGCGCCCGGCCAGCTCAACCGCCCGTGCCAGGCAGTAGCGGATGCGCACCTCGCCGGGCATCTTGCCCTGGGGTGGCGCGGACTGGAGTAACTTTCGGCAACGTGTCTCCGCCATGGTCGGCTTACCGCGCGCACACTCCGTATATGCGAGGGTCAGCTGAGTTGGCACGAAGCAGGGCTGGCTTTGACTGACCTTCGCCAACTTGGCGAATCCGTCGTTGGCTCTCTTGATTGCGGCGTCCATGCGGGCGAGCAGTTCGAGCCAGCGTCCAGGGTTCTCAAAGCGTGTACCGGAGGCAGCGAGGACCTTTTCGGCTGCTGGTAGATCATAGACCACGAACGGCCTTAGCTTCGCGGGCGGCAACGGATTTTCAATCCCGCTTTGGAGTTCGGCCTTGATCTTCCGGACTTCACTCCAGGCCGTGGCTATTTGTTTTCTGCCCACATAATCAAGGCGGAGGGTGGCGGCTGTGTCGTCCTCGTCGGGCGGTGCGGCGAGGACGGTCTTTTCGTACAGCATGAGCGAATGCCGCCACCGGACTTCGTTCCATCCGGTCCCACGGACGAGCAGGGCATTGTCCTGAACCGGCTGGTCCCGGTCGAACAGCTGAGGCAGATGCTGTGCGAACCGGCGGCATACTGCGGACGAAGGTTCGGCCTCCAGGAGGCCGTGCCACCCGGCTTCGAGGCCGGGGTCAAGTTTGAGCGCCAGATTGAACTGCGCCGCGGCGCGGGAGTTCTCCCCTTGGTTGAGGAGGTCCCTGCCTTTTCGATAGGCCCGTTGAGCGGGAGCCAGACGGACGGACAACAGGAGCGCGGTCAATGTCGCCCCGGCTGCGAAAAGGACGTAAATCCAGATGCGAAGTGCTCGCCCGGCCCGGAACGAGGCTGGATGTACTGTGTGGCGCCTATTCATCCGCATCCATAGCCACGTCTTCAGGGGGGCGTTCGAGGCCGTGCCTTTTCATTTTCTTGAACAGGGTGCTGCGGTTTATGTCCAGGGCCTCGGCAGCCCGGGCCCGCGACCAGCCGTCGCCGTGGAGCGCCCGGCGCAGGATCTCCTTCTCCGGCTTCGCGAGGGATTCCTTCAAGGGCAACACGACCGAGGGGTCGCCGAGTCCCTGCCACGTTTCTTCCGGGGGCGGCTCCGCCCCGCCGGATGCGTCAAACGGGAGGTCTCTGGGTTGTATTTCAGAGGTCTGCGAAAGTATAACCGCACGCTCGATGACATTTTCCAGTTCGCGGACGTTGCCCGGCCAGTCGTGCGCTTGCATTACCTGCAATGCGGCCTCCGAAATGCCTGTGATTTCCCTGTCGTTCTCAGCGACGTATTTGTCGAGGAAATACTCCGCAAGGCGTTTAAGGTCGCCCAGCCTCTCACGCAGCGGCGGGATCTCGAGGGTGACGACTTTGATGCGGTAGAACAGGTCTTCACGGAAGCGGCCGGCCTCGACTTCTTCTTCCAGGTGCTTGTTGGTGGCAACGATAAGCCGAACGTCGGCCCGTATTGTCTCGGTATCGCCGACCCGCTCAAACACATTGTCCTGGATGACCCTGAGCAGTTTGATCTGCATGGAGAGTGGGGCGTCTCCTATTTCATCCAGGAACACGGTGCCACCGTGCGCCACTTCGAATTTGCCTTTTCTATCGGCCACAGCCCCGGTGAAGGCGCCTTTGGCGTGGCCGAACAGCTCGGACTCCAAAAGTGATTCGGGCAGCGAGCCACAGGAGACCTCTACGAATCGGGCGTCTTTCCTCGGTGAACGCGAGTGAATGGCCCTGGCCCCCAAGGTCTTGCCGACTCCGCTCTCACCGGTGAGCATGACTGTTGCGCGCGAGTCTGCAACGGCATCGATCAGTTCGACCAGTTTTCTCATCTTGTGGTCGCGTCCGATGAGCTCGCCCTCACCACCGAGCAGGCCCAACTGCTTTTTCAGTTCGACGTTTTCTTTCTTGAGCTGCTGTTGCCCCAGGGCGCGGTCGATGACCATCTTGACACCGTCGTCTATGAGCGGCTTGGTGATGTAGTCGTATGCGCCTTCCTTGATGGCGCGCACGGCGCCTTCGATTTGCCCGTAGCCGGTGATGAGGATGACTGCGGTGTCAGGGCAGTTTTTGTTGACCTCGTGCAGGAGGTCGAACCCGGTGACCTCCGGCATGTTGACGTCAGCGAGGAGGATGTCGAAGCTCGACTGCCTTAATTTGTCGAGTGCTTCCTGGCCGCTGGTAGCGGAATCCACTTGGTAGCCGTCGAGCTTCAGGAATTCGGACAACGACCTGCACTCGATGAGGTCGTCGTCCACGACCAGCACGCTGCCGTGGTCGGTGCTGGTGGACGTTTTGCTGTCTGCCATTTTGCGCCCCCCCGATTATTTGACAGGCAATGTAATGGTAAAGCTTGTTCCTTTTTGCGGCTGGCTATCGGCGGTGATGTTCCCGCCGTGCTTCTTAACGATGTCGTGGCAGATTGCGAGCCCCAGCCCTGTGCCGTCGCTGGGGGCTTTGGTGGTAAAGAACGGGTCAAATATCCGTTCGATCACTTCTTCGGGCACGCCGCAGCCGGTGTCAGAAACAGTGATTTTGACTTGGCTGCCATCGAGTTTGCTAGTGATTCTGAATTCGCCGCCGTCGCCCATCGCATCGTACGCGTTCTTCGCAAGATTCAGAAAGACCTGCACGAGTTCGCCGCACGGCATCTCCGGCAGGTCTTCCTGAAGGTCGAAGACAACCTTGACACCCTGTTGTTCGGCACGGTACTGGAGGGTCTGCACGGCATCCCGGATGACGTCGTTGAGATTGGTGTCGTTCTGCGTGGGGTAAGTACTGTGGGAGAATTCGAGCAGGGAGCTCACAATTCCCACCATCCGTTCCAGGCCTTTCTTACATTCGGCCAGGTATTCGTGGGTTTGGTCGTTTTTGTCTTTGAGCGCCATCGACAGGTTGATAAACCTGAGAATGCCGTCCAGGGGGTTGTTAAGTTCGTGGGCGACGCGGGCGGCGAGTTTGCCGATGACGGCGTGGCGTTCCGACGCGGCGAGCCGCTTCTCCATCCGTACCTGCTCGGTCACGTCCTCGATTACGACCACCCCCCCGGCGACATTGCCCCGCGCGTCGCGCAAAGGCGCCACCGAGAGCTTAAGAAGCCACTTGGCCGGCTTTGCGGCGGCCTCGCTGTCGGCGACGTATTCTGCACTGCTACAGCGGAACTCCTTGCCCTCTTCGACCACGGCACAAAGTACTTCCTGCCATCTGCGGCCATCGCAGTTGATGTTGAGGTTTTGCAGCTTCTCGTCCATATCATCCGGCGCTCCGAGACGGAAAATGTCCCGAATAGCCCGGTTGGAGAAGGTGACGTGATAGTTCTGGTCGAAAGCTATCAGCCCGAGGACGATGCTGGTGATGATACTCTGGTTGAAATTTTTCAGCCTGGCCAGTTCCTGATTGGTGTTCTGGAGCCGCTCGATGGCGTCGTCGAGCCGGCGGTGCAGCTCGATGTTGAAACTTCTGAGTTTCTCCTGCTGGAGTGAGCGCCGCAGTGTACCGCCGGAGCAGCCGGCGATGGCAAGCATCCGCCCGACGTCGGCGGCGGTGAACGGCTGCTCGGATTCTTTGTCGCTGAGGTTCAGGACGCCCAGCAGTTCGCCCCGGCAAACAATTGGAACAGATGCAAACTAATTGGTCTCGTACCGGCCGGAGTCCCGCTTTGAGAATTCCTCCGATTTTTCGATG
>JAUWIN010000135.1 GCA_030605345.1 Candidatus Brocadiia bacterium | reverse complement strand
AGCCTGTGGTCGCATCGCTCCGCGCGGCCCATCCGCAGGCAGTCATCGAGTTGGCGGGCCGGACAGACTACCTGACCCTCCTGGTCGGGCCGGGACTGGCCGACGGGTGTATCTCAACCGACTCATCCGCTTTTACCTCCCTCTTTTCCGACGGCCCTTCGGAGTTGCCGGACTCCGACATCGTTCTGGCGTATCTGCCGGACGCCGACGGGACGCTGGAATCGAAACTGCGAGCGCCCAGCAGAAAACCGGTGGTCTTTGACCCCCGACCCAAAGGCCGCGGTTCAGTTCACATCGTTGATCACCTCCTCGCTGCCTTGCACCAACTTGAAGTCCCCGCCGTTCGAGATAGGCCGCGGATCGAGTGCAGGGACAAATGGTCTATTGACGCGCGCGCCGCCTGTCCGTTGTGTGCGGAGGGCGTCGAGTATGCAGTAATACATCCCGGCACCGGGGGCCGCTCGAAGCTGTGGCAGGCGGAGAAGTGGGCGGCGGTAATGTCGGCGCTCGCACCTCTGAGGTTTGTGCTGACGTGCGGGCCAGCCGACAGTGAGGTTGTGCACGATGTCCTGGAGCAGGTCGCCGGCCGCACAAAGGTCGAAGTGGTAAACGGTCAGCCGGTCACGACCATGGCCGGTGTAATTGCGGGGGCGCGGTTCTTCCTCGGCGTGGACTCCGGCGTGGCTCACTTGGCCGCGGCCCTCGGCATACCGGCTGTTGTCATATTCGGCCCGACGAATCCCGACGTCTGGGCGCCGCGCGGGACAAGCGTCCAAGTACTCAGGGCTTCTGACATGCGAACTGCTTCTGTGGCTGTGTCGGAGGTCCTTGCCGCAGTTCGTTCGTCGTGAAATGTCTCTACTTTTGCGCTGGCGGTCCCGCGATCTGCTGAATTATCTTTTCCGGCGTAACCGACTCAATGCTGCCTTCAAAGTTCAGAATGATGCGGTGGCGGAGGGCGGGAAGCATCGACCGCTGCACGTCGGCGGGGAGTAGTTCGCTGCGGCCTGCGAGCAGTGCGTGAACCTTGCCGGTCAGGACGAGCGCCTGTGCTCCGCGGGGGCTGGCGCCGTATCGCACGTACCGGTTTGCAAGTTCCACCGACTCCGGTCGGCGGGAATGTGTCGCCAGCACCGCCTTCGAGGCCTGCTCGGCGGCTTCGGGGGTAAGCCTGACCTGGCGAACGAGGCTGAGCATAGCGTTTATTTCATCGAGGCTGACCACGGCCTCACCCAGCTCGTCTCTGGCGACGCTCCTGCGGCCGATCCGGCGGAGAGTCTCGTCGTCGGGATAGTTCAGCACGAGTTTCAGCAGGAAGCGATCGATCTGCGCCTCGGGGAGTGGATATGTGCCGTGGCTTCCCTCAGGCGCCTGTGTGGCGATGACGAAGAAGGGCTGGTCCAGTTGGCGCGTTTTGCCGCCCGCGGTCACTCGGCGTTCCTGCATCGCCTCGAGCAGCGCCGACTGAGTCTTGGGCGTGGCTCGTGTGATTTCGTCTGCGTGAAGAACGTGGGTGAACACCGGACCGCGGCGGAACTCAAACCGGCGTCTGCCGCTCGCATCGTCGATGAAAATGTTGGTGCCCGTGATGTCTGCGGGCATCAGGTCGGGCGTGAACTGGACCCGCGCCGACTTGAGTCCGACAGCGGCGCTGAACGCCTTGGCGAGGAGCGTTTTGCCGAGGCCCGGCTCGCTCTCGATGAGGACGTGCCCGCCGGCGAAAAAGGCGACGAGCAGGCTGGTAATATCGCCGTCGCGCCCGGTGACACTCTTCGCTATCGCCGCGTGGAGCCGGCCGAACGCATCGCAAAAATGCTTGATGTCTTCACCGCTCATTCCGCTATTCCATCGTTTCTGCCGTCTGCGCGGAAAGTAGTTCGTTTATTACGTCGTCGGGGGAGACGTTCTCTGACTCTGCTTCGAACGACAGTGTAATGCGGTGCCGGAGCGTTGGCCGGGCGAGCGCCCGAATGTCGTCTGTGCTGACGTTGTACCGCTGGTGCAGCAGCGCCCGGACCCGCGCACCGAGCAGCAGTGTCTTGAGCGCCCGCGGGCTGGCGCCGGTCTTGACGTACTTGTGCTCTGCCCGCGTGGCTGTTACGAGCCGGACTGCCGCCTCCTCCACCTGCGCCGCAACCGGCACCTGACACGCGACCTGCTGCAACTTGAGGACTGCGCTGCGCGACGCCACGGGGTGCGGCTCCGGCAGCGACTCGGTCGTGGTCCGCTCGATGATTTCGCGGAGCGCATCGATTCCGGGCATCTCGACGAGCAACTTGAACGCGAACTTATCGAGCGCCGCTTCCGGCAGCGGGTATGTCCCTTCCTGCTCGATGGGATTCTGTGTCGCCATCACAAAGAATGGCTCGTCCAGCACTGTGGTCTGGCCGCCGGCGCTGACCGAATGCTCCTCCATCGCTTCGAGGAGGGCTGACTGTGTTCGCGGGGTCGCTCGGTTGATCTCGTCGGCCAGGAGCAGATTGGTGAAAATCGGGCCCGGCGTGAACTCCATTGTTCGGTGCCCTGCGTCGTTTTGGCTGATAGTGTTTGTGCCGGTGATGTCGGCTGGCATCAGGTCCGGGGTGAACTGGACGCGGCGGAACTTCAGGTCGCAGGCCTTCGACAGCGCCAGCATCATCATGGTCTTGCCCAGCCCTGGGACGCCTTCGACCAGCACGTTTCCGCCGATAATGCGCGCCGTGAGGGTCTGTTCGACCACGTCCTCGTAGCCGACGATAACCTTGCCGACCTCGGAGGCGATAGCGTTGAATGTTTTGCGGAACTCCGCCGCAAGGGCTTCGACTTCGTTTGCGGAAAACTGGTTGGCCGGGTTGCTCACGCCCGTCTCCTCGCGTCCTGAACCGTGAGACCGCCGAACAATTACCTGCAATGTGATTTTACCACGCCGGCCGCAGCCGCGAAAGGCCCAGCTGTGCATGCGTCGCGCCGCCAGGGATATCTAACGTCTCAGGCGGCGCTGAGTTCGATGGGCAAGATTGGCAGCTATTTGATTTTTTCGACCCGGACGGCGATGTCAGGCCGCGCGGTGCTATATTCGAGCAAGAGGTCATGCTTAGCGGGATCATCAGCGCGGGGTTTGGCGGCTTGGGGATAGTTTGTGATCTCGCCGGCATAGGTGTCCCACCAGGTGATTCTGTATTTTCCCGGTTCCAGGTCAGGGACTCTTATTCTGAGTTTGCCCAGCGGTTCGAGCGGCTTTTCTTCCACCACGCGGCGGTACCAGTTGTTGCCATTCTGCTGGATCCACAACGCGCACCGGTCACGCTTCTTGGCGCCGATGATGCGCATCTCAGAGGCGGCCGCCGCCACAATCGGCTTCCAATCTCCATCGGCAAGGTCGATGCCCCTGATAAACCCCGCGGCCGACGCGTAGTGGTTGTAGAGGTTTT
>JAUWIN010000105.1 GCA_030605345.1 Candidatus Brocadiia bacterium | reverse complement strand
GGAGCGATGCGACCACAGGCTCAGTAACTACGGTATCACCGAGTGCGCCGGGCCTGATGACCAGTATGTGGAAATTGCGTCCGCGCACGTCGTCAGCCCCGCAATGTCAGCTTTGACGCAGACAGCAGCTGGTCGCTACCGCAGGTCGGCTGCTTCCATCGCCTGCACGGCGCACTCGGACCACCCAAGCGGCATAAGGTGGAAGCCCTTGCACATGCCTGCCATCTCGCGCATGAGGCGTGCGGCGATCTCAGCGCTGACCTTCTTTCGGTCCTCTTTCGCCGCGCTGTCCAGCTCCTTGATGATGGCATCCGGCACGGACACCCCCGCCACGTTTTCGTTCATGAATTGCGCCATCCGGGCGTTTTTGAGCATTACGAGTCCGGCCAGGATAGGGACGCCGATATGTTCAGCCGCCTTCACGAACTTCTCGAGCTGCCTCGCGTCGTAAACCGCCTGCGTCTGGATGAACTTGGCGCCGGCCTCGACTTTCTTCTCGAGTTTGATAATCTGCGGCTCCAGCGGGTCGGCGCACGGGGTGACGACAGCGCCGGGGAAGAATGAGGGGCAATTTTGGCTGACAGGGCCTTCGTATTTGAATGTTTTTTTGGGCTTCGACCCGTCTGTCGGCCGCGGCAGTTTGACTTTCTTCCAGGCGCCGTCGAGGCGGTTACCGCCCACGTCCTTGCCCTGCGCCAGGCCCTCGATAGCCTGGAGCAACTGGACGGAGTCCAGGTCATGCACCCCCTTGGCCTGGGGGGGGTGGCCGAGCGCGATGTGCTCGCCGGTAAGCGCAAGAATGTTCTCGATGCCCCAGAGCGCCGCGCCGAGCAGGTCTGACTGCAGAGCCAGGCGGTTGCGGTCGCGGCAGACCATCTGAAGCACGGGTTCAAGCCCCATCTGCTTGAGTTTTATGCATACGGCGAGGCAGCTGAGCCGCATGACTGAGCTTTGATTGTCGGTCACGTTTACGGCGGCGACCTTGCCGCGAAAATCTTCGGCCTCCTCCCAGAGTTCGTCGCACGCTATGCCCTTGGGCGGGCCGACCTCGCCGGTGAATACCACTCCGTCACTTGCCAGCACTTCTCTCAAACTCATCTGTTTCTCCTGCAAACTTGACCTTGGAACGTTATGCTTTTTTCTTCTTTTCGGGCCGTTCCCACATGTGGCGTCGTGGGCGGTGCAGTTCAGAGTAGTCCTTTGGCGGCAGTATTTGCCTCATCTTGTCGAGGTGCCCGCGCTCCTTGAGCCTCTCGTAGATGAGTATCCAGGCGCAGTCCTTGTCGGGGTCGACCTCGCACTTGCCGTCTTTAGTGTAGCCGCCGCAGGGGCCATTGAGCAGGCCCTTGGGACAGCGGGTGAGGGGACAGATGCCGTCGGTGAGGTCCAGAATACACTCACCGCAGGCCTGACACTTCTCTTCGTACTTGCCGGCGCGAATGACCTCGCCGATGAAAAGCGGATCGACTCCGGGGATGACGGGCTTCGATTCGAGGTGGTCGCCGATTGTCTGGACGCCGTTGCCACAGGCGAGGACGAGTATGGCGTCAGCCTGGTCCACTGCGGCCTGGTTTTCGGCTGTGGTCTTGCGGACCTCGCCCAGCAGGCAGGCGGTGTCATACACCACAGTGCCGGTCACCGTCTTGCCGATACCCTCTAGGCGGGTCTTCATTTCGGCCACTTCGTCTTCGCCGCCCGTCTTGCACGTGGTAGCGCAGTCGGCGCAGCCGGCGATGAAGATTTTTTCGTATTCCTGAAGGATTTCTTGGATTTTCTCGAACGGTTTTTGCTTCTGAATAATCAATTGAGCGCCTCCTTTGCTAGTGGATGGCGAAACAAGTCTGCGTCCTTATCCTACGTACTCAGCGCTGATTCGCACAAATAATCACGGTGAGCACCCGCGAAATCAATCGTTGTAGTGTATGCCCTGCCCGAGCCACCCCTCCGCGGCCTCCATCATGCCTTCCGACAGAGTCGGATGGACGTGGATAGTATGTGCCACTTCCTCGCCCGTGGCTTCCATCCTGATGCCGAGCGCTGCCTCGGCAATCAGGTCGCCGGCGCGCGAGCAGACTATCTGCGCACCGAGCAATTGTCCCGTCTTTGCGTCGCCCAGGAGTTTGACCAGGCCGTCGGTCTCGCCGAGGGCCTGGGCTTTGCCCAAGATCTGAATAGGGAACTTGAAGCATTTCGCCTCGATACCCTGCTCCTCGGCCTCGGCTTCGGTCAGGCCGACGTATGCCGCTTCCGGGTGGGTGAAGATGGAGGCGGGGACAGCCCGGTAGTCGATTTTTGAGTTCTCGCCCATGCTGTGCTCAGCCGCGACAATGCCCATCCTCGTGGCCAGATGTGCCAGAAGGACCTTGCCGGTCACGTCGCCAATGGCATAGATGTTCGGGACGTTCGTCTGGCAGTGATCATTGATGAGGATTTCGTCGTGCTGGCCGAGTTTCACCCCGGCTGTTTCGAGCCCCAGGCCGGCGGAGTTCAGCTTCCGGCCGACCGAGACCAGTGTTTTGTCCGCCTGGATGGTTTTGCCGTCCGAGAGCACGGCCTGCGCCCTGCCGCCGCCGGTTTCGAGTTTCTCGACCTTGGTTCCCGCGTGTATTTTCACCTTCAACCGTTTCAGCGCCTTGGTGACCAGCCTCGACACGTCCGGGTCGCACAGCGGCAACATGCGGTCGAGCATTTCGACCACGTGGACGGTGGTGCCGATTTCGGCGAAGAAGCAGGCGAACTCACAGCCGATGTATCCGCCGCCGACGATTAGAATGTCCTTCGGCTGGGCCTTGAGGTTCAGGACGTGGGTGCTCGACAGCACCACGCTGCCGTCGAACGGGAACGCGGGGATTTCCGTGGGCTCGGAGCCGGTGGCGATGATGATTTTCTTCGCCCGAATCGCCGACGTCTCACCAGCGAGCGTGGTGACTTCAATTTCGCTGTCGCCGAGCAGTTTCCCGATGCCGGCGAGATGCTCGATGCCGTTCTTCTCGAACAGGCTGCCGACGCCCTTGCTGAGTCGGCTGACCACGCTGTTCTTGCGTTCGATTATGCGGGGAAAGTTCACCTTCGGCTCGGCGAACTCAATCCCGAATCCTTTCGCGCGCTTGGCCGCGGCCACGAAGTGCGACGCCTCGAGCAGCGCCTTCGTCGGGATGCAGCCTCGGTTAAGGCAGGTCCCGCCCAGCGAGCCCTTTTCTAAACAGGCGACCCTTGCGCCGAGCTGCGCCGCCCGAATAGCCGCTACATACCCGCCCGGCCCCGAACCGATGACCGCAACGTCATACATCTTGCTCATAGCTACCCTTTCTTTGCTGCGTCCACGGTGTTCTTGAGGAGCATCACGACGGTCATCGGGCCGACGCCGCCGGGGACGGGTGTGATGTAGCTGGCCCGCTCCTTGGCCACGTCGAACTCCACGTCGCCGACGGTCTTCTGCTTCGGCTTGCCCTTCTTGTTCAGGACGGGCTTGCCGTTTTCGTCGAGCACCTCGACCCGGTTGATGCCCACGTCGATGACAATGGCCCCTTCCTTAATCCACTCGCCCTTGATGAGGCCTGGCACACCGGCTGCGGCAACTACGATGTCCGCCGCCCTCACGTGCGAGGCGAGGTCTCTGGTGGCGATGTGACAGATGGTCGTAGTGCAGAAGTGCGCCATCAGAAGCAGGGCGATAGGCTTGCCCACAATTTCCGAGTGGCCCACCACCACAGCTTCCTTGCCGTACAGGTCGATGTTGAGCGACCGGAGGAGCGTGACCGCGCCGACGGGCGTGCACGGCGCCGGCGAGGGCAGCGGCCAGCCCAGCGATTGCTCCAGCCAGTTGTCGTAGCCCGGCTCGCCTTCCGCCGGCTTCTTATAAAAGGGCTGCGGCGCGTAAACCACCATGCCCTGGTTCGCCGGGTTCATCCCTTCGGCGTCCTTGGCGGGTGCAATCATCGTCTGGAGGCGCCGCGCATCTACGCCCTGGGGAAGCGGCATCTGGACGATGATGCCGCTGACGGACCGGTCGGCGTTGAGTTGCTGGATCCTGGCCACAATAGCCGCCTCGTCGGAGTCGGCTGGCAGTTCGGCAAGTTCGTACTGGGCCCCGATTTCGGCGCAATCCTTTTCTTGACGCGCCGCATAACTCCGGGCGCCTTTGTTCTCCGTGGCAATCACGGCCACCAGTTTGACCGCCTTGCCGGCATGCTCCAGCGCGGCGACGTCTTTCTTGAGTTGTTGCCTGATTTCAGCGGCAATTGCCTCGCCATCGATAATTTTCGCAGCCATGGGGCTATTCTCCTCCAGCCCAAGTACCATAGTAATTGTGACCGCCGCCGCAGGCCCAGTTCGCGCGGTATAATAGACAAAGCTCTGATTCAAATCAAGGAATGGAAGGAAGAATTATTGTATTGCTTGCACAATGAGCGCGGTTTGACTTGCGCCTGACGCTATGCTATACAGGCAAACATAATTTCCGCATGCAAACAGGAGTAACGTGATGACGGATGACCAACTTAAGGCACAAGTCAGTGCGGCGCTGGAAGGGATTCGACCCAATCTTCAGGCGGACGGCGGGGATGTTGAGCTCGTGGAGGTGACGCCCGACGGCGTGGTGAAGCTGAAGTTGACCGGCGCCTGCAGCGGATGCCCCATGGCGCAGCTAACGCTCAAGCGTGGCATCGAGCCGCGACTCAAGAAAAAAGTGGCAGCGGTCACAAGGGTCGAGCTGATGTAAGCCCGGTAACCGCGGGACGGGGGAGTGCTGAATGCGCGTTGGTGCGGCCGGGGGGTTTGATTGCTAACCCCCGCGCTCTCGGACACCGCGGCTAGGGGTTCCTGCTTTGATTTCTGCGGGACATGGCGCGGCGGATGGTGCGCTCGGCTTCACGCTTTTTGATGGCCTGACGCTTATCATATACCCTCTTGCCGCGTACCAGGGCGAGTTCGACTTTTGCGAGGCCGTGTTTGAAATACATCGAGAGCGGCACCAAAGTGAGGCCCTTCTCGTCCAGTTTGCTGGCCATTCGGCGGATTTGCCGCTTGTGCATCAGCAATTTGCGCGGCCGCACCGGGGCGTGAGAGGCATAGCCGGCCGAACTGTACTCGCTGATGTGGGCACCGTAGAGAACCAGTTCTTCGTCTCGGACACGTGCGAAACTTTCCCCCAAACTCACTTTGCCTTCGCGAAGTGCCTTGACCTCCGTGCCACGGAGGGCAATGCCGGCCTCGAAGGTGTCGATGATGTTGTACTGATGGCGGGCCTTTTTGTTGCGGGCGATTAGTTTCTGCCCGAATCGTCTATTCGTCGGTTCTGATGATTTTTTGCTCACGTCGTATTCTGTCGCGTTCGCCGGTGGGAGTTAGTGCGCGGGGTTGACCTTCCACCGATGGGGAAGGTCGCCTCAGACTTGCGGGCGCCTTTACAGGATGGGCAGATATTTCTCGAGCTCGTATCTGCTGACGTGGGTCCGATAGCTGTCCCACTCGATTTTTTTGTTTGCGATGAACTTATTGAAGATATGCTCGCCGAGCGCCTCGCGGACGAGTTCGCTTTTCTCGGTCTCCGCGATGGCCTCAGCAAGGCTGCCGGGTAACACCTGGATGTTGCGCTCGGTCCGGGCCGCCTCTGACATGGCGAAGATGTCCTCCTCCACCGGATCGGGAAGCGGGTAGTCTTCCTTGATGCCCTTGAGTCCTGCGGCCAACAAGACCGCGAAAGCGAGATACGGATTGCATGCGGGGTCTGGGCAGCGGAACTCTGCCCGCGTCGCCATCTCCTTGCCCGGTTTGTATGTTGGCACGCGGACGAGCGCGGAGCGATTGTGCCGCCCCCAGGAGATGTACACTGGCGCCTCGTAACCGGGTACCAGTCGCTTATAAGAATTGACCCATTGTGCGACCACCGAGCAGATCTCGCGGGCATGCCTGAGAAGTCCTGCGGCGAAGGCTCTGGCGGTTTTCGACAGATAGTACGGATCCTGCGGGTCGAAGAAGGCGTTGTTACTACCCCTGGAGAGCGACATGTGCATGTGCATGCCACTGCCGTTCTCGCCAAACAGAGGTTTGGGCATGAACGTCGCATAGACGCCGTGCTTCATTGCCACTTCCTTGACCACCAGGCGATAGGTCATCGCCTTGTCCGCCATTCTGAGGGCATCGTCGTAGCGCAGGTCGATTTCGTGCTGGCTGGGTGCCACCTCGTGATGGCTGCATTCGACTGCGATCCCAAATTTTTGCAGTTCGAGCACTGTCTCCTGCCGCAGGTCGCTCGCCACATCGCGGGCGGTCAGGTCGAAATATCCACCAGCATCGAGCGTGGTCGGCGCGGGGTCTGAAGAACTGAAGTAGAAGTATTCCATCTCCGGACCCACATAGAATGTATATCCGAGGTCTGCGACCTTTTTCAGGTTGCGTTTCAGCGCGTGGCGGGGGTCACCTTCGTACGGGCTGCCGTCGGGGTTAAGGATATCGCAGAACATTCTCGCCACGGGTACACCGTCATCGGCCTGCCACGGCAGGACTGCAAGGGTAGCGGGATCGGGCTTGGCGAGCATATCGCTTTCCTCGATGCGTGCAAACCCCTCGACGGATGAACCGTCAAACCCCATGCCCTCCTCCATCGCCTGCTCGCTGTCCTCCGCGGCGATAGTGAAGCTCTTAAGGAAGCCGAGCACATCGGTGAACCACAGGCGGACGAACTTCACCTTCCGCTCCTTGATCACGTCCAATACATCCTGCTTCGTCCGCTCAGCCATG
>JAUWIN010000050.1 GCA_030605345.1 Candidatus Brocadiia bacterium | reverse complement strand
GCCCCGCCTCCCCCATTTTTCTGCGAAGGTCTGCATCCTCCAGCAGGCGGGCGATGCCGGCTCGGATTGCGGTGGTGTCGCCCGACTGGCACAATATGCCGGTCTGGCCGGCCTCGATGATGTCGGGTGTGCCGCCGACATCGGTCGCCACCACAGGCACTCCTGCGACCCCTGCCTCCAGCAGCGCCCGAGGGAGCCCCTCGGTCGCAGAACAGTTGACCGCGATATCCGTCGCCGCGAGCACGTCCGCCACTTGCCGCACGTATCCGGCAAACAGGATCGACCCACTTTTACCGGCCGATTCAACCTGCCTCCGCAATTCGTCCTCCATTTCACCGTCGCCGACCAGCACAAATCTCGCGTCTGGGAACCGGTCCGACAGTTCAGCGGCAATCTGCACGAACATCTCGGGGTGTTTTTCCGGACTGAGCCTGCCCAACTGCGCCACCACCACCGCGCCATCCGGCACACCCCACTGCTGGCGGAAGTCAATCCCTTCTCCCGGCACCGACGCAGCGTCAAGCCCGACAGGCACGCCGTGCACCAGCCTTTCGGGGACTCCCCGCCGGATGAGCCGCCCCCGGTAGTCTTCACAGAACGCGATGACCGCGTCCATCCGCTTGCAGCACTGCACGCCGAGCCACTCGTAGAATCGTTCCTTGACAGTTCGACTGCACCAACCGGCAATAGTGGTTATTCGCACAGCGCCGCGGGTGGCGGCCAGCATCATCGCCAAGTCGCATTTATAATCATGGGACTGGACGATGTCCGGCTTCTCGGCACCAAGTATCTCTCCCAGGCGCCGCGCCAGTTTGAGCGGCAGGCGGCCTTGTGACTCCACGCGGAGCATCCGCACACCGGCCCTTTGCAATTCGCTGGCAAAACCCTCAGAAACAGGGCCGGAACGCCTTTCTGTCACTACCAATGCGACCACCTCAACCCCGCGTTCGACAAGGCCCGGCAGCATGGAGATGAGGTTTCGCTCAAGACCATACCCTGCGCCACCAGCCCTGAACAGATGGACAACCTTCAAACCAGACCTCGGCGTGGGCCTTGTTGTGCAAACTGCCATAACCGCAGGACAATTTTACAGGAGGAGTCCCATGCATTCAACTGGATTAGGTTGTGCGGCAATATCGTAATCGTTCCGAAATCTATGTGCTGTGCGTCGATCTTGGCTTGACCGCGGGTCTGCTCACTCATAGGATACCGTAGGCGATCCAAGTCGCCACGTAGATCGCGTTCGTCAACTCCGACGCGCAGAGCGACGCAGAGAACGCCGACCAGCAAATAAGGAGGAGGCAGGGCTGTCCAGGCAGAAACCGTGGTATGCAGCCGGGGTTCGATTTGAATGTCAGCGGTGCAGCCGATGTTGCCGCGGCGAGCCGGGCTACGTGTTTGTCAACGACGCTGAAATATCACGTATGGCCGAAGCACTCGGCCAGGCCCCGGACGAATTCGCCCACTCATACGTCCGCCGCGTCGGCTGGCGCCGCAGCCTGAAGGAACTTCCCGGTGGCGATTGCATCCTCTGGGGCGGTCACCAGCGCGGCTGCCTGGTCTATCCTGTCCGCCCGCTCCAGTGTCGGACTTTCCCGTTCTGGCGCCAACACCTGAAGTCCAGAGCCGCCTGGGAACGGCTGGGCGAACGCTGCCCGGGTGTGAACAAGGGACAGCTATATTCAGCAGCCGAAATCAAGCAATACCTAATGATGAAAAGCCCGTGACTGCGCGCCAACGAGCGCTGCAACGAAGCAGGCCGAGTTGACGAGGCCGGAGGCGGCGGCTACAATCCCGCCACCTTACAAAGGGACGCCATAAAGCGAGAGCGCACGTGTTCAAGATACTCCAAAAAGAAGTGCTGGCGGAGAACACGAAGAAAATAGTGGTCGAAGCGCGCGACGTTGCGTCGCACGCAAAAGCTGGGCAGTTTGTCATCCTGCGAAATGACGAGCGCGGCGAGCGGTATCCCCTGACCATCGCGGACTTCAATGCGGCGCAGGGCACGATTCCGCTGGTGTTCCTCGAAATGGGCAAGTCCACCGGTCGGTTGGGGCAGTTCGACGTGGGCGGCGCGATACCGGACCTGGTCGGGCCGCTCGGCAACCCCACCCGCATCGAGAATGTGGGGAACGTAATCTGCATTGGCGGCGGTGTGGGCATCGCCGCCGCATATCCCGTCGCCCGGGCGTTCGCGCAGGCGGGCAACCACGTCGTCGGCGTCATCGGCGCCAAGAACAAGGCACTGCTTTTTTTCGAGGACGAAATGCGGGCGGTGTGCGACGAACTTATCGTGACCACGGACGCCGGCTCGCACGGCGCCAAGGGCTTCGTCACCGAGCGGCTGAGCGAACTGATTGAACGGCTGGGCGCCGACGCCATCGGAGAGGTGTTCGCAGTGGGGCCAACGGTGATGATGAAGGCGGTTGCGGAAACCACGCGCCCGCACGGCATCAGGACCACCGTCAGCCTGAACCCAATTATGGTGGACGGTACCGGGATGTGCGGCGGGTGCCGGGTGGAGGTCGGTGGAGAAACCAAGTTTGCGTGTGTCGATGGGCCGGACTTCGATGCACACCAAGTCGACTTCGGGCTGCTGATGGCCCGCCAGCGGATGTATCTCCAAGAAGAAAGCCAAGCCTGCCAGGCATGGAGGCTGGAACAAGGCCTGAAAATCTCGGACGAAGAGAACCCCGCCTCCTGCTGAACGAACCCTCGAGCGGCTCTACGGCAGGAGCTCAGGGACGACCATCCATCTTACACTCCACCTACCCCCTTCGCCGGTCAGCGGTTGTATGAGGCGAATAAAGGAAAGCCGGGCGAGGTTACAACGTTGAGCTGGTCTCCGTCGCGGCTGATAATCATGCACTCGACCTCATTCAGGGTGTTCACCAATTTGATGCCCTCGTCGGGGCCGAGAACGCTGATGGCGGTGGCGAGGGCGTCAGCCGTGGTGCAGTTGGGCGCGATCACCGTCACGCTCGCCGCCACCCGCGCCGGCTGGCCCGTCCGGGGGTCGATGATGTGCGCGTAGCGCAACCCGTCGATCTCGACGTACTGCTGGTAGTCGCCGGAGGTGGCATAGGCCGTGTCGGACAGGAGCAGTAGCTCGGGGAGCTGCCCCCCAGGTCGCCTGTTCGGGTCCTGGACGGCGATCCGCCAGGGTCTGCCGTCCGGCTGTTTGCCGAGCGCATACCCGTCGCCGCCTGCGTCCACCAGGGCGCTCTTTATACCGCTGGCCCGGAGCGCTCCCACTGCCTTGTCAACCGCGTAGCCTTTTGCGATGCCGCCGAGGTCAACGCTCATACCCGGTGCGGCAAGTTTTGCGGAGTTCGGCCCCAGTGTCAGCCGCCTGTATCCGACCAGTTTCTTCGCTGCGGCTATCTGTTCGCCGCCGGGCAGTCGCCTCGTTTCGATGCCCTCCTTCCACAGGCGGATGAGCGGACCGGCGGTGACGTCGAACGCGCCGCTCGTCATCTCGGAGACCTCCAGCGCCTGACTCAGGACCGAACTGGTCTGGCGGGATATGTGACATTCGCTCCCGGCGCTCCGGTTCAGCTGCGATACCTCGCTCCGGCGCAGATGCAAACTCATCAGGTTGTTGACTTGGGAGATAGCCGCGAAGGCGGCGTCCATAGCCCGGTCCGCTTCTGCCCTGCTGGCGGCGACGACCTTTAAAGTGACCTCCACCGGGCCCAAGGCGTACTCTGATTCGGTGTAGAGGTGGCGTCCGTCACACCCCACGACGGCCAGGAGAATGAAGACCAGAAAAACGCTACGTGGTTTCATCGCTTCCCTTACGCCAGTGCTTCTTGCTATGCGCCGCGCCCACCGCGTCGGACAGGCGCCGAAAACCAGCTCGCTCGAGGTGCGCCGCAAGCCCTGCCGAGATCTCGCGCGGGGCCCGGTGGTTGTAGAATAACACCGTGCCCACCCCCACCGCGGCGGCGCCAGCAAGGATGAACTCATAGGCGTCGTCACCGTTCGATATTCCGCCCATCCCTACGAGTGGGACCAGATGGCCGCCGGCATCGAAGACTTGGTGGACCTTGGCCACCGCCACGGGCTTGATGGCGGGGCCGCTGAGTCCGCCGGTCTTGTTGCCCAGCAGCGGCCGGCGGCTGCTCAGATCAATCACCATCCCAGTGAGTGTATTGATAAGCGAGAGCGCGTCGGCGCCGGCATCGACGCAGGCTCGTGCGACGTCTACGGTCCGGGCCGTGTTGGGCGTCAACTTAGCGATAAGTGGAAGGTGGGGGGCGGACCGGACGGCTGCGATGACTTCGGACGCCGGCCGCGGCTCCGCCCCGAAGTCCAGGTCGCCGTGCCGCACGTTGGGGCAAGAGATGTTCACCTCGATGGCGGCGAGGTTGGTTGCCTGGCTGAACCGTGTTGCGAGTTCGGCGAACTCGTCAACCGTTTCGCCGGCGATGTTGGCCACCAACGGGGTCTGGAGGCCGGATTCGGCGAGGCGCGGCAGTATTTCGGTGACCACCGCCTCGACGCCGGGGTTTTGCAGGCCGATGGAATTGAGCACGCCCGCCGGAGTCTCGGCGATCCGCGGCGGCGGATTGCCCAGCCGGGGCTTGAGCGTCGTGCCCTTCAGCACAATCGCGCCGACTTGCGCGTTGTCGAAGTCAGAAAAACGTGTGAAGTCCTCGCCAAACCCGAAAGTGCCCGAACTCATCATCAAGGGATTGACCATCTCGATCCCAGCGATGGTCGTCCTGAGGCTTGGTTTCATTTGGCGTCCCAGTCAACGATCGCCGCGTCAAACACCGGGCCTTCCACACACGCTCGTGCGTAGACCGGCTCGCCGTTTTCCCCTTTGAGCCTCACGGCGCACGACATACACGCGCCGATCCCGCAGCCCATTCGCTCCTCCAGCAGCACCTCGCAGGTCAGGTTGTATTCCGCGGCGATGCCAGCGGTTCGCTTGAGCATCGCCCAGGGACCGCAAGCATACACCCGTGCGTTGCAGCCGGACCCCGCGTGGTGTAGGAACCTTTCCAACAACTCGCTCGCCAGGCCGTGGAAGAAACCCGGCCGGTGCCGCATGGAGGCGACGCGGGCCACAGCGCCCAGCTCCTCGAAATCCGTGAGGGTGATTTTTACGTCCGGGTCCACGAAACTCAGCTGCATGCTCGAGTCCGACGTCTCCACCGGCACGTCCTCCTCTGTGCCGACGAACAGATATGTCTGGCTGCCCTTCTCCCGCAGCGCCTGCGCCAGCGCGTACAGCGGAGCGACGCCGAACCCGCCCGCGACCAGAACAGCGGTCTCCGCAAAATCCTCCGACAGGTCGAACCCGTTGCCAAGCGGCCCGATGATGTCGAGTTCATCCCCGGGGCTTACCTCGGCGAGCGCGGCGGTACCCTTGCCCACTACCTTGAAGAGCAATTCGATGTCGGTTCGGTCAAGTGTCTGATACACCCCAAACGGCCGGCGCAATAGTGTGCTGTCGCCTGGCGGGCCGACGTTCACGAACTGGCCCGGCCTGATGCTCGCTGCGATGGAAGGAGCGCCAAGCCTCAGCCGGCAGTGCCCCCCCCGCAGCGCTGATACCCGGACAACGGGCGCCGACTCCCGGTAGACCGGTTCATCCGAAGGTTGGTGTCTTGGTGCTGACATCTGCTCCTGACTCACTGCCGCAGGGAAATCCTATACAGCGCCGCGAGCGGCGTCAAGCAGATTGTCGGTATCGAGCAACATCATGCGAGCGGACGTTCCCCCCGCGGGTGGCGGACCGGCCGTGATTTGGTGTAACGGAGGAAGAACAGCAGGATTCGCCGCGGCAACTTCCTTGACGCAATGGTAAGGCGCACGTAGCATACATGGCCGATGCCTCGGAGCCGTCGGAGATTTATGATGGCCAAGAAGAAACGCCTGATGCGGCTGCTGGAGATGATTCTGCTGGGGCAGTCGCGCCCGGACTGGCGGCCGAAGGAACTGGCGAAGCACTTCGGGGTTTCGGAGACCAGGATTTACCAGGACATCAGGGAGGTGGTGCCGTCGGGGGTTCCGATGTACTTTTCCGGCGAGGGCTATAAAATCACGGGCGATTTTGTGCTCGGGTCGGCGAGCCTTTCGACGGACGAGGTGCTCGAACTGCTCTACCCGGGGCATCTTTTTGACAATGACGGCCTGCCGCAGACCTCCCAGACCCTGCTGGAGGCGAAGTTGGCCTCCTGCCTGCCGGTGGCGCTACGCCGTGGCTACGGCGGTGGGTTCGGGAAGAGCCAGATAAAGGTGCAAAGCGGCACGGTGAAAGGGCCACAGTTCCGACGACTACACGATGCGGTAGCCCAGCGCCGGAGGATCAAGATGAGGTATTCCTCGCGGGCCTCCGGCAGGGCGACGGAACGGGAGGTGGACCCATACGCCCTGATCTTTCGCAGGCATTCGTGGTACCTGATAGCGAAGTGCCACACCCGGCGGGAGGTGCGAAAGTTCAGGGCAAGCCGAATCTTTTCGCTGATGTTCACCCCGCTTCATTTCGCCGAACCGAAAAAGTTTTCTCTGGAGGAATACACCAAGGGCTGGTGGGAAGTGTATGGCGGCGAGCCGACCAACGTCGCCGTCCGCTTCCGGCGCCGCGTGGCAGACCTTATCCGCGACCATGGCCCGCGGCCGGCCCAAACCATCCAGGAACTCCCGGGCGGCGACATCATCTACCGGGTCAACGTCCGTGGCAGCCAGGAAATCAGTTGGTGGATCATGCAATACGGTGCAGATGCCGAGGTGCTGGAGCCAAAGGAACTGCGGGATTTGATCAGGTCAAACGCTGAAAAGATGCTTAGACTTTATTCCAGGGCAGTTCGCTCCGGGCGGCGGAGGGTCCCCAAGGTGGCGGAGGAGCCGGAACCTTACTCTTCCGGAGGCGACTAAAGTGGCGGCGAGGCGCGGCAAGAGGTTCATCCCGGTCACCAAGCTGGAGGCCGGGGTGCTTTTCGAACTGTGGCAATCGTTCGGCGTCGCAGTGGTGGCGCTCACGCTGTTGATGGTTGTGCGCATGGCGTCGGAGGCCGTGTGGGAAGGGTTGCCCCTCGGCACCCTGGTCAAGTTCGTGCCGCTGATGCTCCCGTACACCCTGCCGTGGACTATTCCCACCGCGTTCATGGCTGCCTGCATTATGGTGTACAGCCGGATGTCAGCGCAGAACGAGGTGATGGTAGTCCGCGCTTCGGGCATTCACCTGTGGCGGATTCTGAGTCCTGCGGCGATGACCGCGCTCGCACTGTGCGCGTTGTGCGGCCTGCTCAACCACCGGTGGGTCCCGAGGACCAGGTTCTCTCGGTACGGGGTGGTGAAGAACGTCAGCGCCTCAGAGCACGTGGCTGCCATCCGGGCCTTGAACGAGCCCGTGGTGCGGGTGGGGAAGTACAGCGTCTATGTCCGCGATATAGATGACGAGACATTTCGAGACATTGTGTTTGTGACAACCGAAGACAACGTCGGCACCGCTGCGAAGGAGCAGGCAGGCAGGCAGGTCACTTACATCCGCGCGCCGAAGGGGAGTTACAAATATTCCGACGAGCGGAACCAGATTGTGTTTGAGTTGGAGGCGGACCCGGCGCTAAGCACCCCAGAACGGCCGCGCCGCGGCAAGGCGATGATGTGCAAGTGTGTATACGGTACCACACCGCGTGATTTCGAGCGGGCGTACTTCGACAGTTGCACGTTTCCGATTAAACTCGGGCCGGGAAGAGAGTTAGAGCTCCTGCCCTACAAGCCCAAGCACCTGACCACCTCGGAGGTGATGCTGAAGGTTCGGACGCGAAGACGCAGCATCAGGGAGCATCGCCTGACGCAGCAGGATACGGCGCCAATGTCCCCCAGCGAGAGAGCTCATGCAAAGCAGAAGCAGCTCAACCGTGCGGCGGAGTTGCGCGGCTGGGAGACGGAAATTCAGAAGCGTTCGGCGCTCTCACTTGCCCCTCTCTTGCTGGGGCTGATTGCGGTCCCCGTCGGGTTGATGATACGGCGTGGCCGGAAGATCGTGGCGTTCGGCATAGCGGTGGCGATTGTGTTGTGCTACTATGCGCTCATGGCCGGTGCGTGGAAAATGGGCGAATCGGGCATGTTGGCGCCGCCTGTCGCATTGTGGAGCGCGAGCGCGGTTGTCGGCGGCGTCGGCTTTGTCCTGACAAGAAACATGCTCAGGCGGTGAGAGTTTGGCCGGAATCAAGAAATTCGACCCATACGTGGCCGTGACTTTCCTGGGGCCGTTTGTGCTCTGCCTGGCTGGGTTCGCCGGCCTGTATGTGGTAATTGATTTCTTTTCCAACATCGACGAGTTCTTGTCTGGGCCTTCTGTTATCGAGGTATTCCGCCGAACCGTTACCTACTACGCCCTCCGTCTGCCTTGGTTCCTGGCGCGGATTATGCCCGTTCTCTCCGTGGTACCTGCGGTAATCTGCATTATCCGCTTGGTGCGAAGTAACGAACTTTGTGCGATGCAGGCCTCGGGCGTGAGCGCCCGCCGTATCTGCGTTCCGCTGGTGTTCTGCGGCATCGGGGTTATGTTCCTCGCCGTCGCTAACCAAGAGTTGCTAGTTCCCTCCCTGCGAGACGCCCTGTTGACGGCGGAGCAGCGGGCACGCAAGGGCGGAGAGAAAAAAATCGCCGATTCCCATGTGGTTGACAGCAACGGCAGGCTCCTTCTCATCGGGTCATACGATCCCAACACCCCGCTGCCCACGCTGACCGACGTCCGCATAGGCTGGGACGACAACAACGGACTGCATCACGAGAAGCAGGCGGAGCGCGCGTTTGCACCGCGGCCGGGGCCGACATGGTACATGGTGGGGGTCCGCCAGTTCAACGGTAAGAACTCTATCCTCGGCAACAAGGTTTGGAAAAAGCGCTTCGTCAGCCACGGGACAAGCGAACTGTTGAAGCAATACCAAAACGCACTCAACCGCGGCAACATGCCGCTTATGGCCACCGACACTGCTGCTGACGGAAGGCCGGTCTCGTATGAGTTTGGCTCCTACACCGAGCGCCGCGTCCAATGGCCGGTGGCACGTAACGTCGAGATTATCTATCCCTCCGTAACGGATAAGGGGCGGCTGCGGATCAATATGATGGTTTGGGCTGAAGACAGGTGGCTGGTTTTTGGAGCCTGGCGGTTCGGCAAGGGCGATACCGCGACCGGCGAGCTCCAGGAAGAGCGCCTGCCGGACGGCTCGCCGCTGAAAAGCTCCATCAACCCGTCGAACATAGAGGCCCGCGATTTCAAGAAGATGAGCGTAATGCTAAGCCTTGGGGAACTGGCCGAGAGGGCATCGGCTTTCCCCAGCCGGAGGGTCCAGAAGCGATGCTGGGTCATAATATGGCACCGCTTCGCGTTCCCGCTCGCAAACATCGTGCTCTTGATGCTCGCCGTCCCTCTGGTCATACGTCAGAGCGCCGACGCTGTCCTGGTCGGCATCTCGCTGGCCGTGGTGGTGACGCTTCTATACATGGCGGCGGACCTCGTCTCGGTTGACCTGGCGTATCAGCAGCGGTTCATCTGGCGCTCACCGGTGTTTGCAGGGACATCCCCGACCATCCTGTTTTCAGCCATCGCAGCTTGGCTGTTCGTCAGAATGGAAAAGGTCTGACGATTGGTGATGGATGAGAAAATGGAACAACCAGCTGCGGTCGTCGCGCTCAGCGGCGGCCTGGACAGTTGCGTGACCGCGGCAATTGCGGCGCAGACCGGCCCGCTCGCTCTGCTCCACGTCACCTATGGCCAGCGCACCGCCAGACGAGAGCGCCAGGCGTTTGATGAGATTGCCAACTTCTACAACACGGCGCAAAGCCGGCGCCTGGTGGCCGACATCGCATACCTTGCCCGAATCGGCGGGTCAAGCCTGACCGATACAAATATCGAACTGCCTGCCGGAGCCCCCGGACGACCAGAAGGAGTTGTCCCCAGTTCCTACGTCCCCTTCCGCAACACCCACATCCTCAGCATCGCCGTATCGTGGGCGGAGGTCATCGGCGCCACACAGGTCTTCATCGGCGCGGTCAAGCAGGACACCCCCGGGTACCCGGACTGCCAGCCGGCATATTTCGAGGCGTTTCAGAAATTGGCCGACGCTGGCACCAAGCCGGGGACCGCCATCCGCATCGAGACCCCCGTCATCCACATGAGCAAGGCGGACATCGTCAAGAAGGGGACAGAACTCGGCGCCCCGCTGCATCTGACCTGGTCGTGCTATCGCAGCGAGAACGCGGCCTGCGGCAAATGCGACAGTTGTCTGCTCAGACTCCGCGCCTTCCGGGCCGCCGGAATACCCGATCCAGTCGAGTATGACGTGGGGTGAGGTGCCCCGTTATCTCCCCTTTTGCTCTTTGCCGGGGATGGCGAGTCTCTCCACTATCTCCTTTGCTTTCCGCCGCTGAGCTTCGTTCGCATCATGCATGTCGAGGTATCTTTTCCAGTACATTATCGCCGACCTCGAGTTCCCCATTTCGGTGTAGCCCAGCGCCAGCGCATAGACCAAATCAGGGTTGAGAGCTTCCACCCCCTCGTCGGCCAGTTCCACGGCGCGGCTGAGGTATGCCACCGGTGCGTTATACGTGCCTGATTCGATAAGTGCCCGCGCCAGCCGATGGGCGAATCCGAACGACCTTATATCGTCATCCGGCTTCACGCTGCCGGCTGATTCCAGCATCGCCTCCGCCCCCTCCACATTCCCCTCGGCAAGCAGCACCAAGCCGACCCGGTCGTAGGCCTGGTTTGTGATATATCCATGAGGGGTGTCAAGATCGAGCGCTTCGCGGAGGCACGTTTTCGCCTTGCGATTTTCGGCTTTCTCGAAGTACAGATCCCCAAGTATAAATGCAGATCGGGCCGCATAGCGGCCCTTGGTCATGGCAGCGCGCCTGGCCGCGATGAACCGCTCGATGGCGAGGTCGCGCCATTTCCCAATCTGCTGCTGCAATTGCGGGATGGAGTCGGTGAGTTCCGGGATAGAGAGCCTCAACCTCTCGATGTCGGCGTCGCGGTTCTCGTCAGGAGGCAGTGCAGCCGCATCCTTCTCTTTTTTCGCCAGGGCGCTCTTCTGCCGCGCCAGCAGCCACCGTATCCGGCGCAGCGCGCTTTCTTTTTCCTGCTTCATTGCAAGCGCATTTTCCGCGTACTCGTATGCGCACTGCGCCCGCTGGTACGAACTCGGCTGGGTCAGTTTGGCGGCTTTGTTGAGAAGTTTGAACGCCGCGGCGGAGTCGGCCTCCGCTCCGAAGTATAAATATCTGTTCCACACCGCCCGATAGTAGTTGTAAGCCACGTTGAAATTGTTGGGTTTGCCGTCAGCTGCGTCTCGGAGCAGCGCCACGATGTCGTCCATCGCCGCGTGGTGAGCGGGCCTGATACGCGCAGCGGGCGGGCGCAATAACAACGTCGCAGTGCGGTCGCCCGGATGCCGCCGAAGCCTGACGAGTACATCCTTGTAGAGTTTGACCGTCGCGTCTTTCTCGGCGGCGGACGCCGCGGTTGTGAGCAGCAGCATCAAAACAGCGCACGCGGTCTTCCACATCGTTTTGTTCCTCATCAATTCTATGAGCGGAAACATTCTATGCCTGCGGCGGGAGCGTGTCAACGCCTGGCCCAACCGTCCCCAGGCTGTCCACGTCTGTGGTTCGAACGTGCACACATAGTAACGACGTGTGGCGCACGCAATCGGCCATAGTTGCCTGGTCGAATATTAATAGGAGGAGTACACGATATGTTGCAGTCACGGTTGAGTGGGTGGGGTTGCGTTATCTTCTAGCGATGGTTGAGCGGGTGGAGTTGCGTTGCTGAGGTGTTCGCCTGTGCGCACAGGCGAACATCCTTTATTTCCTGTCGCTGAACGCATGGATCAAAGCCTGGACGGCGTCAGCATGGCGGGTGCGCGGTTCAGGTCCGTTGCCTGCGGCTGAGCCCGGCCAGGCCGAGCAGGAGTGTGACCAACGTGCCGGCCTCAGCGATAGCCAGCCCGGACGGACCCAACGACCCACCCATCTCCGGATATACCTTGTTCTTGCCGATTTTGTTGCCCGAATCGTGCACGATGGGAATTGTCACGCCCCCGAATTCGTTTGCTCCGAAGGCGTCGCCGCTCACCCTCAGCTCATAAACGACCTCAAAAATCCAACCCGGCGCGGACGGTGGGTCGGTGTAGTCTGGGATTGAAAGAGGCGAGCTCTCGGTGAACTCGTCGTGTCCCAGGGTGTTGAAGTTGTAATCCAGGGATGTGCCCCACGCCAAGACGTCGGACGCGGACCCTGTATAGACTTTCCCATCCTTACCGTCAACACCCTGCGACTCGTAGATCCCAGTATGGTGGCCTATCTCAGAGATGTAGTCGAGTTCGACGTCGAGCACCACGTTGCCGTGGCCGTCGGTAAAGGTGAACCGAGCCTTGTCGCTTCCGACCAAGTCTTTGAAGTTGTGGTGCTTGCCGCTGGGGGCCGAGTTCCCCCAACCGATTGAGTTGTCGCCGTATGTGTTGTCTATCAGGCTGACGGGCTGAACGAACGCCACGGACACGTCCCGGGTGTTCGGGTCTTGGTAGAACCATAGTTGGCCGGGGTCGGGTGCCACGGTCGGTGGGTCGTGGTGCCTAGCTTCGACGTTGAGAATCAGATTGAAGCCGGTGGTGTATCCTTCGGCGGGGTCAAATCTCCCGTCCGCGATGGGGACCGCGTACGCAGATGTCGTGAGGACGACACTCAAGGCTGCAATCGCACACACGGTCTTGACCAAGCCGTTCTGCTTTCGTTTCATGGGTCACTCCTCCCAGAAAACAACGGGACAGGCGGTAATTTGTGGTAGTTCCATTGTGTCCCGTGCCAAGCCCTGTGCCATGCTCGTTGCCCTCACAACGGTTATCGGCCGGGATTCCCCCTGTTGAAGGAAAAAGGAGAATTTTTGTGGGGGGTTTTTCCATCGTGCGTATCTTGTCGAGCCGCAACAAGATAGGCCCGAAACAAGGGTTGGCGTCATGGTGATTTTTTTAGACTGGCACTGTGGCCGGCACTGGCTACCCGACATTCCAAGACGGCACCACTCAGCGAATCCCTCAGCAAAGCATAGAACCGGTAAAGTGACTTGTGCGGTCCGGCCCGCGCAAACCAGGGCTGAAGCAGGGAACTGGTTGTGGATAGGACGAAAAACGGCAACCCAACGACCACTGAGGAGACGCACGTCCCGGCCGGTGTCGCAATGCGAGGACGGTTATGGCGGAACGACGAAGGGTTGGTACTTATAGGGTGTGCCCCAGAGCTCAATTGTAAAATCTGTGCCGCTCATATCTACATTTTTGCCCTTGCCCTCCGCGAGGTCCTTGAATTTTTCGATCTTGATCCAGATGTCCGCACTTGCAGGTACCTGGACACATCTTTTGACGAACATGGCGACGTTACCGCTTCCCATTCGCGGTATGCCGCTCTTGTCGTCTTTCTTCCATATATCGTATCCCTTCGCCCCTTCCGGCTCCACCTTTATCTTTTCGTAGTACGCCTCGGGCGCCGCCCAGGTTGCTTTCAGATGCGTTAGATATATTTCCTTGCCCGCGTCATTATGGACATGGAATCTCAGGTTCTCCCTGTTCTTGCCTTCGACTCCTCCTTCGAGAAGGGTGAGACCGTCCGTATAGCCGGTGTGGTTGGTCACCAGGCCGACCAGTTTGAGCGAGTGTTCCCCGCCGTCCCATTCGATGGTGGTTGTGACTCGCTTGAACTGGGTGGTCCCGTCTGGCGCCGCCGAGCCGCCGGGGCTGCTTGGTTGGACGTTTTCAACTGCGATTTTTGCTCGAAACCCAGAGCAGGCATCGATGATATTGCCCTGACTGTCACGGGGTGGTTTTTCGCTGAGGCCGTCGTAGTCATCCACGTCGTCGTAGGCCGCTCGCGTGGCTTCTTCCGTTCCGAACGAGCCAGACGCCTCCTGTTGATCCTCGAATTCTTTTGAAAGGATTTCCTCCATTAGCCCCTTCGCCAACTCGAGAGCCTTGGCCTGCATGTGGCTCTGCGCGCTGTCCGAGATAGTCTGGTACATGAGAATGGCGATTGGTGGTAGGGCCAAACTGACCACGACGATGAGGACGACCACTTCAATGAGGGAGAAACCACTATTCGGATTACGGATACGGCTCTTCATCGTGCGACTCCGCAGTCGGCTATTCCTCCACAACCTCGACCACCACGTCTGCGACGTGGTCAGCTCCATTGTAGAAATCAAGGGTGAGTTCGGTCGCGTCCATGTCCGCGTCACTGCCGGCGCCGGTTCTGGCGGTTTTGAACTTCTTGAGTTTGATTTTAGCGGTATAGTATTTTGGGACGGTTACGGAGCTAACCTGATTAAGTTCTTCGGTTTCGCCGCTGCCCCACCGTTCGTTACCGTTGTCCACGTAATCCCACACCGCGTGGTAGTCCGTGCCGTCCTCGATCTTGATTTCCAGTTCTTCGAAATACGCCGTCGGACTGCCCCACGTGACCTTCACCGCGCCGAAGGTGATGTCGTGTCCTGTATTGTTGACGGCCAAAAACTCGACCTCTTTGTCCTTGTTAATCTTGCGGGAGGCGAACGCAAAGTCCGCGACAAGCGGGCGAACCATCTCGCATCGGATGGTGCGCTGCGCCTCACTGGCGTCCGCCGCAACCACCCACGCGTCGCCATCCGCCGTAACTTCAAATGTCCCCCCGCCGAACGTGACCGGCGCGGAGGTGGCCGCGGCGTATCTGCCTACCCATTCAACCCCGGCGTCGGCGATGTAATATGCGCGCGTGCCAAGCACGTGGTTTGTTGCGGAGGCGCTGTTCACCCGCATCGAGGAGACCAGCGCCGCGCCAAAAAAACCGACGATGACGATAATGACAACCGCCACAATCGCGACGCTGCCCCGCTGTGGGTGACACCTTCTGCTCCAGAGCCGATGCGGTGCCATCATTGCTGCTCCCACGATACGTACCCGTCTCTGAGGGCCCTCGGAAATACCTCCGTCCGAAGCGAAGCAGTCAGGCCGTTCCGCGTTATTGCGATCTCTATTGCAATCCGCCTCACTTCTGCGGGGCTGGTGGCCAGGGCGCCGTCCGCCTTGTAGTAAGTCAGGCTGAACGAACTGACGTCGGTCGCAAGGACGTTCGAGTCACGCAGCAGGTCGGTGCCCGATTTGTGGAACGTTCGCTCTTCGCCGTCCAGGGTGAACGACACCGAGTGGGATGCCATCGCGCTGATGTCAGTCGCAGCGGCGAGGTCGGCCAGCTCACGCGCCATTCGCTCGAGCGCATATCGGGCGTCG
>JAUWIN010000017.1 GCA_030605345.1 Candidatus Brocadiia bacterium | reverse complement strand
GAGAGTTGCTTTCGCCATTGGTGTTCCTCCCAATATCTACAGATTTCACTCTTACACTGGGAATTCCACTCTCCTCTCCGAAACTCAAGCCGAGCAGTTTCGAATGCAGTTCTTTGGTTGAGCCAAAGTATTTCACATCCGACTTACAAGGCCACCTACATACCCTTTACACCCAATGAATCCGAACAACGTTAGCCACCTCCGTATTACCGCGGCTGCTGGCACGGAGTTAGCCGTGGCTTCCTCTCAGGGTAACGTCAAGCACGGACAGTATTAGCATCCGTGCTTTTCTTCCCCTGTGACAGTGGTTTACAACCCGAAGGCCTCCATCCCACACGCGGCGTCGCATCGTCAGGCTTGCGCCCATTGCGAATGATTCTCGACTGCTGCCTCCCGTAGGAGTCTGGGCAGTGTCTCAGTCCCAGTGTCCGGGAACACCCTCTCAGGCCCCGTACCCGTAAACCTTGGTGAGCCGTTACCTCACCAACTAGCTGATAGGCCATAGACCCCTCGAGCGGCGGCGGGTCCGCCGAAGCGGATCCCCGCCTTTCATGCCACGACATTCGTCACGGCATCGCATCCGGAATTAGCCCGCCTTTCGGTGGGTTATGCCAGACCGCAGGGCAGGTTGTCTATGTATTACTGACCCTTTCGCCACTTTACTCCCGTTCCGAAGAACGGTTTCTCGTGCGACTTGCATGTCTTAGCCACGCCGCCAGCGTTCGTTCTGAGCCGGTATCATACCCTCCATAAGTATCTTAATCCGGAGGTCTATTCCCGCGAAAAGACCCAACCAAAGGGCCTGACGCAAAAATCGCCCCCGGACGTTGGAGAGAGACACCACCGCGGCACGGGCTGACTAAAGGCCCAAACCGCGGTAGGATTATTGAGTTCCGCAGCCCACAAGAGGCTGCGAGAGCTCCACACTCGTCAACGCTACGCGCAACACCCAATTGTCAAAGAACAGAACAATAGAGCAGCGCAAATTGAACACACACACTCTACGTCATGCACAAGTATAGCACGAATTCCTGCCCTGTCAAGCCCTTGTTCCAGAGATTTTCACAAAATCTTACAGCCAGCCAGGCGGTTATTTCTTGTTGTATTCTTCTTCGAGCGCCTTCAGCTGGGGGTTGATGGTCATGCGTGCGGCGGCGTTGAGTGTCTGGAAGAACAGGCGGCCGTTGAGGTGGTCGATTTCGTGCTGCATGGCGCGTGCCTCGAGGCCATCGGCTTCTAGCTCAAGTTCTTTTCCCCTGTGGTCGTAGGCGCGCACCTTGATCTTGGCGGCACGGGTGACGTTGGAACGAACACCGGGCACGCTCAGACAGCCTTCCTCTTCGGTCGCCTCATCATCTGTTGTCTCGACGATTACGGGGTTAACGAGAACTACCTCACTTCCACTCTCTCCGGTGCAGTTGACCACGCATATTCGTATGCCCATGCCGACCTGGGGGGCTGCCAGGCCGACCCCGCCGTTTTCATACATGGTTTCAAACATCTGCTCCACCATGCGCAGCAGTTGTTTGTCGATTTGCCTGACCGGCTGGGCTGGCCTGCTTAGGACGGGGTCGGGATATTTTCTTATTTCTACCATAATTTAGAAGGTCAAATACTTCGGCTGCGTCGGGATTATACTTGATGCTGGCGGGCAGTCAAGGCCCATAGGCCGCCTGACCGGTCGGTTATTCCTCGGTCTTGTGGTTGGCTTCGGTCTCGGGTTTGTCTTCCGGCTCGACGGTGACCTCCGGGCGAACGGGGGTTTCTGGTTCTTCGGCGATTCCGACGAGTTCGAAGATGGCCTGCGGGGCGTCATCGCCGATCCGGCGGTTGCCCAGGTGAAGGATACGGGTATAGCCCCCCTGCCGGTTGGTGTATCTGGGGGCGATTTCGGCGAAGAGTTTTCTGACTGCGGCTTTGTTTGGCAGGCGTTGGAGGGCGCGGCGGCGGGCGGCGAGGGTGCCCTTTTTGCCGAGGGTGATGAGTTGTTCTGCGAGCCTGCGAGCTACTTTGGCTTTTTCGGGGGTGGTGTGTATGCGCTCGGCGTGGTCTTCGCTGGGTTGTGCGAGGAACAGGCTGGCGACGAGGTTTCTGATGAGGGCTTTTCGCTGGCTTGTGCGGCGGCCTAGCTTTCTGTTGGCTTTCCTGTGGCGCATTGGAGAGTTTCCTGTTTTTTGCCGGTCCAGCGTGTCAGTCGATCTGCATCCCCAGCTCCAGGTCGTATTCGGCCAGTTTTCCCTTGATCTCGGCGAGCGAGGTCTCTCCGAGGTTGCGCAGAGCTGTGAGTTCGTCCTCTGTTTTGGTGACCAGGTCGCGCAGGGTGGCTATTTTTTGAGCGGCGAGGCAGTTTGCGGAACGGCGCGAGAGGTCGAATTCGGCGATCGGTTTTGAGAGTTTATGCTCGAGTTTGGTTTGGTGTTCGAGTTCTTTCTGTGCGGCGAGCTGTGAGGCGGTGTCCTCGACCGGAGGGCCGAGCTCGAAGTACTGAACGAATGTGTCGAGGTGCTTGCGAAATATTCTGGCGGCCTCCACCAGAGCCATTTCTGGGTCGACCGTGCCGCTGGTCCATATTTCGAGGATGAGGCGGTCGTAGTTTGTGACTTGACCGACGCGGCAGTTTTCGACAAGTGGTTTTACCTTGTGGACGGGCGAGAAGACTGCGTCGAGCGCTATGTAGCCGATTTCGCTTTTGGCGAGTTCTTCGGCGATCTTGTATCCCCTGCCCGGCTGGGCCTCGAGTTCGGCGACGATCTTTCCACCCTCGCTGAGGGTGGCGATGTGGAGGTCAGGGTTTGCGATTTCGACGTCGGCGTCGTGCTGGAGGTCGGCCGCGGTGACCTCTCCCTTACGGCGTATGTCGAGTTTGAGTTGCTTGGCCTCGTCGGTATGGAGTTTTACCAGTACCTTCTTGAGGTTGAGGCATATGTCCGTGACGTCCTCCACCACACCGGGGAGGGTTTGGAACTGATGTTGCACGCCCTCGAACCTGACGGAGGTGAGGGCGGCCCCGCGGAGTGAGGACAGGAGCACGCGCCGCAGCCCGTTGCCGATGGTGGTGCCGTAGCCTCGCTGGAATGGTTCGGCTGTGAACTTGCCGTACGTATCGGTGAGGGTTTCTTTGTCACACACTACTCTGACGGGGAGCTCAAATCCCATCCACCTTTTTCGCATCTCATTTTCTCCACAGCGTAAGGGTTTTGGGGTTCAGCGTCCTTACTTGGACAACAGTTCTACCACCAGTTGCTCTCGGACCGGCAGGGACACATCCTCCCGGGTTGGCATGCGTACGACCTTCCCTACGGGCGGGTCGAGGGTTGCTTCCAGCCAGGAAGGCATGCTGTGGTTCTGCGTGCTTTCCAGGCTTGCGGCGATGGCGCCCTGGGATTTTTCCTTGTTGGCCGGGGTTATCTGGTCATCCACCTTGACTTCCTGTGCGGGGACGGTCACTTTGCTGTTATTCACCAGTATGTGCTCGTGCCGGACCAACTGGCGGGCGTGACTTCGCGAGGTGGCAAACCCGAGGCAGGTGAGCACGTTGTCAAGCCTGCGCTCCAGCGCCAGGAGGAGGTTTTCACCGGTGTTGCCCTTGGCGTGTTCAGCTCTCTGGAAGTACAGCCGGAATTGGCGTTCGAGGAGACCGTAGTATCTTTTCAGTTTTTGTTTTTCGCGTAGTTGTTGGCCGTAGGGGCTGATTTTTCTACGGCGCCAGCTGTGCATTCCGGGGGGATATTCCCGCCGCTCGAGGGCGCATCTGGCGGTGTCGCACCGGGCGCCTTTAAGGAACAGTTTTACTCCTTCTCTTCGGCAGAGTTTGCATTTCGGTCCTGTGTTGCGTGCCACTTGACAACTCCTAACCTGGTCCGGCTTTCCGTCCCACGCCAGTGGGCTTATACACGGCGCCTCTTCTTTGGCCTGCATCCGTTGTGGGGCAGGGGGGTGACGTCTTCGATGGACTTGATTTCGAGCCCTGCGGCCTGGAGGGCGCGTATTGCGGACTCGCGGCCCGAGCCGGGGCCTGTGACCCGGACTTCGACTTGGCGAACGCCCATTTTCTGGGCTTTTTCCGCTGCGGTTTCGGCGGTGCGCTGCGCGGCGAAGGGGGTGCTCTTGCGGGAGCCCTTGAACCCCAGGGTGCCGGCGCTTGCCCAGCAGAGAACGTCGCCGTTCACGTCGGCGATGGACACAATGGTATTGTTGAACGTGGCCTTGACGGTGGCGACGGCCTGCGAGGAAATCCGCCGTATTCGTCTTCGCTCTTTCGCCATTTGGTTCTCCGGGTTTCAGACCTGTGCTGCACTATCCGGCTGCTTTGACTGCCCTCTTGACTGCGACGGTTTTCTTGGGGCCTTTTCTGGTTCGTGCGTTTGTTCGTGTGCGCTGGCCTCGGACGGGCAGGTTTTTCCTGTGCCGCTGCCCGCGGTAGCAGTTGATCTCGCGCAGCCGGGCGATGTTCTGTGTGACCATGCGGCGCAGTTCGCCTTCTACGGTGTGGCTGCGGTCAATGATGGAGACCATGCGGGAGAACTGTTCTTCGGTGAGCTGGTCGGCGCGAGTGCCGGGCTTGATACCTGCGCTCCGAGTGATCTCCAGCGCACTGTGGCGGCCGATCCCGTGGACATGGGTCAGCGCGATTTCGATGGGCTTTTTGCCCGGGATGTCGACGCCCACTACGCGGGGCATGTTGGGGCACCTCCGATACGGTTGAGACTATTTCCCCTGCCGCTGTTTGTGGCGGGGGTTAGTGCAAACTACTCGCACGACGCCCTTGCGCCGAATAAGCTTGCAGTTTTCACAGATGCGTTTGACTGAGCTTCGGACTTTCATTTTTGTTGCCCTCCGGTTTCTTCGCGCTGCCGCCGGATTCCGCGATATACGATCCGGCCCTTGGTGAGGTCGTAGGGTGACATCTCGAGGGTCACGGTGTCGCCGGGCAGGATGCGGATGAAGTGCATCCTCATCCTGCCGGAGACGTGAGCGAGGACCCTGTGGCCGTTTTCCAGCTCGACGCTGAACATGGCGTTTGGCAGGGCCTCACGCACGACTGCCTGGAGTGTTATGGGTTCTTCTTTTGGCATTGCGCTGCTTTTGTTCCTCTACCGCAGAGTGAAGATTTCGTTTCCGCCGGGCGTCACGGCGACGGTGTGCTCGAAATGTGCCGAGAGCCTACCATCTGTCGTCCGCACTGTCCAGAAGTTGTCGTCCGTTTCGACCTTGTAGCCGCCGGCATTGATCATTGGTTCTATGGCCAGTACCAGGCCGGGCTGCATTTTCACATCTGGGGTTCCTTTGGTCTCGTAGTTTGGGACTTGCGGGGCCTGGTGCATTTGGGTGCCGATGCCGTGGCCGGTAAAGTCGCGCACTACTGAAAACTGATTCTTTTCTACGTGGTGTTGGACGGCTTTCCCGGTTTCACAGAGATGGTTGCCGGGTTTTACCTGCTCGATGGCGAGTTGGAGCGCCTGTGAACAGACTTGCATCAGTTTGGCGGCCTCTGCCGAGACGCGGCCGACGGGCAGGGTGACGGCTGCGTCGCCGAAGTAGCCGTTTCGTTTGGCGCCGACGTCGATACTGACGATGTCGCCTTCCCGGAGCGCCCGGTCGCCGGGGATTCCGTGGACTACCTCGTCGTTGACCGAGGCGCAGATAGTTCCTGGGAAGGGCGGTTTTCCGGGCACTTCATAGCCCTTGAAGGCGGGCGTTCCGTCGCGGCTGCGGATGATTTCCTCGGCTGCCGCGTCAAGTTCGCCGGTGGTGACACCCGGGGCTACGAGTTCCCTCATCCGCTCAAGCACGAGGGCAACAACTCGGCCTGCCTCTCGCATTATGACTAATTCCTGCGGCGTTCTCAGCGGTAGTTCGCTGAACATCTTATGTGACCTTTTCAAAAGCCGAGTAGATAATTGACCGAACTGTGTGTATCCGTTGGGACATGCATGATTTCACTTTATAGCTCCAAGCAGCGTGCCACGGCGTCGGCGATCTCGTCAACCGTGCCGGTGCTGTCCACATTCACCAGCAGCTCGGCGGAGGCGTATTGCTGTGTGAGTTGGTGCGTCTGCGCTTTGTAGACCTCCAGGCGGTTCTTTATGGTCTGGGGGCTGTCGTCGGGGCGCTGGATGAGTTCGGTGCCGCACTTGTCGCACACTCCGGGCGTCTTTGGCGGCATGGTCTCGAGGTGGTAGTTCGCTCCGCAGGCTGGGCAGACGCGCCGGCCGGAGAGACGCTTAATGAGAATCTCGTCGGGGGCGCTGAAGTAGAGAACTTTGTCGGTCTGGTTTGCGCTTTGGGCCAGCTTTCCCTCGAGCGCCGCGGCTTGGGCGGTGTTCCTGGGGAAACCGTCCAGGAGATACCCGCGGTTGCAGTCGGGCTGTACGAGGCGCTTTGCCACCATGTCGACGACGAGGTCGTCGGGCACTAATTTGCCGTCGTCCATGTATTGTTTTGCCCTGTTGCCGAGTTCGGAGTGGGCTTCGACTTCGGTGCGGAGGATGTCACCGGTGGATATGTGTGGGATGCCCTTGTCGGCGGCGAGGCGCTTCGCCTGGGTGCCTTTGCCGACGCCGGGCGGTCCGAGGAAGATGAGTCTCAAGTCCACCTATCCCTGCCTTCCTTTTATCCTTGCTCCGCCTTTGAGGAAGCCGTCGTAGTGCCTCATCAGCAGGTGGTTTTCTATTTTCTGTACCAGGTCGAGTGCGACGCCGACGACGATGCGCATTCCAGTTCCCCCGTAGATATATGCGGCGCGCATGCCGATGTCAGTGGAGCGCTGAACGATATACGGCATGATGGCGATAACCGAGATGAAGGCGGCGCCGGCGAGGGTTATTCGCGTCATCACCCGCTCGAAATATTCGGAGGTGCGTTTGCCGGGCCGTATGCCGGGAATAAAGTTGCCGTGTTCTTTCATGTCGTCGGCCATTTTTATGGGGTTGAACTGAACCGCAGTCCAGAAGAAGCAGAAAAACATGATCAGGATGACGTAGATGACCAGGTAACTGAAGCTCTCGTAGCTGAAGAGCGCGTACAGTTTCTGCCACACGATAGCCCAGAACCCGCCGCCGGCGGACGCGGCCATGCGGTTGAAGATCATCTGGGGAAACATCAGCAGCGATTGGGCGAAGATGATGGGGATGACGCCTGCGGCGCCCACCTTGAGCGGGAGGTAGTAGCGCTGGCCGCCGAACACCCGCCGGCCCTTGATCTGTTTCGCCGTCTGGATGGTGACGCGGCGCTGGCCTTGGTTCAACAGCACCACCCCCACCACCACCAGGACGTACATGATGGCCATGCCGGCGAGGCCCACGATGCCGATCTTGTCCGCCGCGGGATTCACCAGGTTGGGGTCGACTTGTGTCTGCCACACCTGCACCAGGGTGGGCGGGATACGGGCGACGATGCCCGCCATTATCAGCAGGGAAATGCCGTTGCCGATGCCGTGTTCCTGAATCTGCTCGCCTATCCACATCAGGAATATGGTGCCAGCGGTGAGCGCGAGGATACAGGTAATTTCGAAGCCGAAACCTTCGCGGACGCCGGTGGGCACGACGTATACACCGCTGCTGACCTCGAGCCCCTTGATCATCCTGGCGAGGAACAAGCCCTGCACTATGCACAACAGCACAGTGGCGTAGCGGGTGTATTGGTTGATTTTCTTCTGGCCGGGCTCGCCCTCTTTCTGGAGTTCTTCCAGTGGCTTGATTACCGTCGCCAACAGTTGAAACACGATGGAGGCGCTGATATAGGGCATGATCCCGAGCCCGAAGACGGCGCATTTGCTGAGTGCTCCGCCGGAGAACATGTCGACGATGCCGAGTGCTCCGGAGCCAAGTTGCCCCGCCGCCTCGCCCACCACCGTAGGATCGACCCCGGGCACGGGCACGAAGGCCCCGATCCGGAAGACCACCAGCATGCCGAAGGTGAACAGGATTTTCTTCCTCAGCTCGGGGATGCGGAAACAGTTTATGAGCGGTTCGATCATGACTTTCCGTTCACCGGGTGGGCTCTGTTTTGCCCCCAGCGGCGAGGATTTTTTCGCGGGCGTTCCTGGAGAAAGCGTTCACCTTGACACTGAGCGGTTTGAGCACGTCGCCCCTGCCCAGCACCTTCACCCCGTCTGAGACGTCACCCACGAGGCCGGCGCGGAGCAGCGAGGTGGGGGTCACCTGTTCTTCCACCGGCCAGTCGGCCAGGTCATCAAGGTTGACCACTGCGGGCCTTTTCTGGAAGCGGCGGTTGTTGAATCCGCGTTTGGGCAGCCGGCGGAACAGGGGCATCTGGCCGCCTTCGTAGGTGGGGCTGATGGAACCGCCGGAGCGGGCGAGTGTGCCGCGGTGCCCGTGGCCAGAAGTTTTGCCACTGCCGGACCCGGCGCCGCGCCCGATGCGCTTGGCCTTTTTGTATTTCCTGCCGCTTACGGCTTCTGAGAGGTTCACTCGAGGGTCACTCCTCTGAGTTTTTCCACGGTTGCCCTGTCGCGGAGCGACAACAGGCCCTGCATGGTTGCCTTGGCCAGGTTCTTCGCCGAGTTGCTGCCGAGTGATTTGGTCAATATGTCCCTGACACCGGCGGCCTCTACCACCGCGCGCACAGTGTCGCCGGCGATGATCCCGGTGCCGGGTGCGGCCGGTTTCATGAACACGCGCGAGGCAAGGTACCGGCCGGTCACCTGGTGGGGCAAGGTGCGGCCTACGAGGGTGATTTTTTTCATTGACTGTCGGGCGTTCTTGAAGCTCTTCTCAACCGCCCCAGGGACTTCCTTTGCCTTGCCGTAGCCGATGCCCGTCGAGCCGTTGCCGTCGCCGACGACGGTCAGTGCGGAGAAGCTGAACCGCCTGCCTCCTTTGACTACGCTTGCGGAGCGGTAGATTTTTATGACGGTCTCAAGCAGTTCGCCGCCGCTGCGCGATTTTTTGTTTGTTTTTTGTGCCAAGAGTTATCCTCGATTACGGACCCAGAAGGTTTTCCTAAAACTTCAGCCCGCTTTCTCGGGCTGCTTCGGCAAGGGCTTTGACCCGCCCGTGATACTTGAATCCGCCGCGGTCGAGCACCACTGCCTTTATTCCGTGAGCGAGCGCCTTCTCTGCCAGCCGCCTGCCGACCGCCTGTGCCGCGGGACAGCCGCCGGTGCCCGCGTTCTGAAGCTGCTGGCGGACGTCCGGCTGGAGCGTGGAGGCGGAAGTGAGCGTGCGTGCGCTGGCGTCCTCGATGATCTGGGCGTAGATGTGGCGCAGGCTGCGGTAAACGGCAAGGCGGGGCCGCTGTGTTGTTCCGAACACTTTTTTGCGCACTCGCCTGTGGCGGCGAAGCCGGTGGAGTCGTTTTTCTTGCATCTTGTTCATAGTTGTGTCGCTTGTTTACGAGGTACCTGCCGCCAGTGCCTTGCCGGCCTTGCGCTTGACTTCTTCGTTGACGTAACGGATGCCCTTGCCCTTGTATGGTTCCGGCGGACGGACACGCCGGACGGCGGCGGCGAACTGGCCGACTCGTTGTTTGTCAGTGCTGCGAAACGTCAGGGTTGTGCACGGTACCTGCCCGGCGCCGGAGACAGCTAGGCTGCCGGTCTCGGGCGGGTCGACGGTGACGCCCTGGGGGACGGGGATGGATACTTCGTGGGCCAGTCCACACCGGAGCACGAGGTTGCCGCCTTCCAGTCTGGCCCCGTATCCGACCCCGACCACCTGGACCTGCCTGGTGTATCCCTTTGTGATGCCTTCCACCATGTTAGCGATGAGTTTTCGGGTGGTGCCCCATGTGGGACGGTGTTTGCGGTCGTCGCGGGAGGTGGCGTCAGCTGACTTGCTGAGCGTCACGGCAATTTGTGCGGCGGCCTTGTCGTGGGTGATGGTAAGCGCCGGGTTGACGACCAGTTCGGCCTTGCCATTTGGGCCTTCCATGGCGATTACGTTGTTTTCGATGGACACCTTTACGCTCTCAGGCAGGTGCACCGGTATTTTTCCTGTTCTGGACATGATTTCACCACACTTTGCACAGGACTTCACCGCCGACACCATGTTTTCGGCACTCGCGGTCGCTGAGCACGCCTTTGGGTGTGGAGACGATGGATATTCCGAGCCCGTTTTTTACGGTGCCAAGCTCACTCGCTCCGCTATAGACGCGGCAGCCGGGAGTGCTCGTCCGCGTGATGCTGTTGATGACCTTTTCGCCGTCGGGGCCGTATTTGAGGTAGATTCGGACGAGCGGGCGGGGCTTTGTGTCGAGCGGTGCGTAGTCTGAGATGTAGCCCTCTCTTTTCAGCACCTCGGCGACCGCGAGGTTGACTTTGGACGCGATTATTTCGGTGTTGCTTTTTTTGTTGCGCAGGGCATTGCGTATTCGCGTCAGCATGTCGGCGATTGGGTCGGTCATCGTCATTTGTCGGCAACTCCTGTGAGCTTCAAGCCAACCCGAGGCGGATTACCAGCTTGCCTTCCTGACACCTGGAATCATCCCTGTGGAAGCTAGGTTGCGGAAGCAGATCCTGCACAGTTTGAACTTTCGCATGTAGCTTCTTCTCCGCCCGCAGAGCTTACAGCGGTTGTACTTTCGCACCTTGTGCTTCTGCGGCTTGTTGCATCTGTTGATCCAGCTTTTACGTGCCATGGTTTCCTTTATGGTGTTGCGAAGGGCATGCCGAGCTGGCGAAGGAGCTCTCGGCCCTCGTCGTCGGTCTCGGCGGTTGTGGCGATGGTAATGAGCAGCCCCTGGCTGACCTTGACCTTGTCGGGGTCAATCTCGGGGAACACGCCCTGCTCGCTGACGCCAAACGACATGTTGCCGTGGCCGTCAAAGGCTTTGGGGGACAGGCCGCGAAAGTCTCTGATCCTGGGGATGGCGACGCCGATGAGGCGTTCGACAAATTCATACATTCTGCGTCCTCTGAGCGTGACCGTGGCGCCGACGGGGGTGCCAGCTCTTACTTTGAACCCTGCGACCGATTTCCTCGCTTTGGTCGCCACGGCCTTCTGGCCGCTGATGATGGCCAGGTCATCGAGCGCCTGCGGCAGACGTTCCTTGTTGTCGCCCTGTCCCACGCCCGCGTTGAGCACTACCTTGTCGAGAGCCGGCACGGCCAGACGGTTTTTGTATCCGAACCGTTCGGTCATGGCCGGGGCCACCTCGTTTCTGTATTTTTCCAGCAGGCCGGGTACGCTGCTCACGGTTGCGTTGTCCTTCTTCAGGCGGTCGTTTGTATGGGCTCTCCGCATTTTCTGCAGATTCGGGTTTTGCGGCCCTCTACGGTCTTTTCTGCGGCTTTGGTTTTTGCGGCGCAAGCGGCGCAGTAGAGCGCTACATTGGAGATGTTGATGGGTGCTTCCTTTTTGATGATGCCGCCGCGGGGGTAGTCGCGGTTTGTGTTGGCCCTGATGTGCTTGTGTTTGACGTTGACGCCCTCGGCGATAAGCGTGCCTTTCTTGGGGAACACCCTCAGCACCCTGGTGGTGGCGCCTTTTCTCGACGGGGACGGGCCGCTGAAGTCTTTGAGTAGAACCACAGTATCATTTTTGCGAATGTGCATCGCTCGGCCTCACACCACTTCGGTGGCCAGGGAGATTATCTTCATGAAGTTTTTGGCTCTGAGCTCGCGCGGGACCGCCCCGAAGATTCTGGTCCCGCGGGGGCTCCGGTCTTCGCCGATAAGGACGACGGCATTGCTGTCGAACCTGACGTGTGAGCCGTCCGGTCGCCTCAGGCCCTTTTTAGTTCTGACTACCACGCCGCGGGCCATCTCGCCCTGCTTGATGGCGGAGTTCGAGACGGCTTTCTTGACGCTGAGGACGATGATGTCGCCGATGTTGGCGTATCGGCGGCGGGTGCCGCCGAGGACCTTGATACAGGCTACCTGCCTGGCTCCGCTGTTGTCTGCGACGTCCAGTCTGGTTTCGGCTTGAATCATCCTCTATCCTTCGGGGCCTTGTTCCAGGATCTCCACCAGCCGCCATCGCTTGGTCTTGCTAAGCGGCCTTGTGGCCGCGATCTTGACGCGTGCCCCGACGCGGGCCTCGTTGCTTTCGTCGTGCGCCTTGTATGTCTGCGTGCTCCGGATGTATTTGCGGTAAAGCCTGTGTTGCTTGGTGGTGACTGACTGGACCGCGATGGTCTTGTCCATGGCGCCGCTGGTGACCGTGCCAACTAGGGTTTTTGCGGGTTTTCGCTTTTTGTTCATTGTTCGGCAGTTTCTTTTTCTTCGGCCGGTGCGCCGGTTACGGGGGAGGATTTGCCCGCGGGTGATCGCTGACGTTCGGCTAATATGGTCCGCATGCGCCCAATGTCTCTTCGTGTGTTCCCAAGCTCGGCGGTGCTTTCAAGGTTCTGGGTGGTTCTCTGGAGGCGTAAGTTGAATAGCTTCTGCACGGCGTTCTCCAACTCGTTGAGCAGTTCGGTATCGGACAGTGCTCTTATCTCAGCGGGTTTCATTACCAGGCGTGCCCCCTGTGCGCCAGTTTCATTCTCAGGGGAAATTTGTGCGCCGCGCGGTTGAGCGCTTGGACGGCCAGGGCTTCCGGGACGCCACCTACCTCGAAGATGATGGTGCCGGGCTTGACCTCCGCCACCCAGAATTCGGGCTCTCCCTTGCCGGTGCCCATTCGGGTTTCTGCCGGGCGCGCTGTGATGGACTTGTGAGGGAAGACGCGAGTCCACATCCGCCCTTCGCCGGCGAGGAAGTGGGTGATCGCGACTCGGCCAGCCTCGATCTGGCGGGCGGTGATCCAGCCCGGCCGCAAGCTCTGCAGGCCGTAGTCGCCGAAACTGACGTAGTTGCCGCGTGTCGCCAGACCCTTGATGCGGCCGCGCTGGACCTTGCGGTTCTTGACCCTTTTGGGCATCAGGGGCATCAGTCAGTTCCTCCTGCCGCGTCCACTTCTTTGTTTTTCTTCGACCGGTGCGGCTTGGGGCCATTGTATATCCATACCTTGACGCCAATGGTGCCGGACTTGGTAACGCAGGTGGTAAAGCCGTAGTCGATGTCGGCGTCGAGGGTGTGCAGCGGGATCATGCCCAGTACAACCCGCTCAGACCGTCGCATTTCAGCGCCGCCGAGCCTGCCCGACAGTTCTATTTTTATCCCCATTGCTCCCATCTGCATGGTGGTATCTGCTGCTTTTTTGATGGCCCGCCGGAACGAGGCCCGCTTCTGGAGTTGTTCGGACATTGCCTGGCTAACCAGCGTCGCGTTCAGCTCCGGTCTCGGCACTTCCTTGATGTCGATGTGGATTGAGCCCCCGGCCAGTTCTTCCAGTTCGGAGCGGAGTCGGTCCACCTCCTGGCCCTTTCGCCCGATGACCACACCAGGCCTGGCGCAGTGGAGGGTGACCCTGGCTTCGCCGCTTGTCCGCTCGATGTCGATGCGGGGGATGCCGGCGAAATTGTAGTTCTTGTGGATGTAGTTGCGTATCTTCTGGTCAGCCACCAGCCGGTCGCCGAAATTTCTCTTGTCGGCATACCAGCGGCTGCGCCAGGTTTGATTGATGCCCAGCCGGAAAGAGATGGGGTTTATTTTTTGACCCATTTCAGTCTCCTTGGTCCGATAGGACGACCGTAATGTGGCAGCTCCGTTTGCGTATCGGTCGCATCCGGCCGCGGTCGCCCGGCCTCCAGCGCTTGATGGTCGGTCCGGAGTCTACGCTGGCAGACTTGACGAAGAACTCCTCCTCGTTCAGTCGGCCGCCTGATTCTATGGCGTTGGCCCAGGCCGACTTGACCACCTTCTCCAGGAACTTGGCCGCCCTGCGGTTGTTGACCCGGAGCGTGTCCAGCGCCGCCGGAAGCGGCATCCGGGCAATCAGCCTGGCCACCGGCCGGACCTTTGTGGGCGAAACCCTTGCGAACTTATGTTTGGCGGACGCGTTCACGTTCCGGTTCTTCTGCTTTCTTGGCCGAGTGCTTTCTGAACGTCCGGGTGGGCGCGAATTCGCCGAACCGGTGCCCCACCATGTTTTCCGTGACGTGGACCCTCGCAAACGAACGGCCGTCATGGACCATGAAGATGAACCCGACGAATTCGGGTATGATGACTGAGGCCCTGGACCAGGTTTTTATCGGCTCGGCGCTGGCCGACTGCCCGGCCTTTTCGCCCTTCTTGAGCAGTTTCTCGGCCACGAATGGCCCTTTTTTCACCGATCGCGACATTTCAACCCCTCATCCAAAATCTTACCCGGTTTTCTTGGTTTTCTGGCGGCGGCGCACGATGAACTTGTTCGATACCGCGCTTCTGTTTCTGGTCTTTCCACCCTTGGCCAGCTTGCCCCAGGGGGACACTGGCGCCCGCCCGCCGCCGGAGCGGCCTTCGCCCCCGCCCATCGGGTGTGAAACGGGGTTCATTGCCATGCCTCTCACTGATGGCCTCCGGCCTTTCCATCGGCTGCGCCCGGCCTTGCCCAGCTGGATTGAGGAGTGCTCGACGTTGCCGAGCTGACCCACGGTGCAAAGGCATTTCAGGTTGACCTTCCGAATCTCGCCGGACGGCAGAGTGACCAGCGCGTGCTTGCCTTCCTTGGCGGAGACGACGGCTGAGATGCCGGCGCCGCGGGCTAGCTTCCCGCCGCCTCCGGGCGTGAGCTCGATGTTGTGTATGGGGACGCCGGGCGGCACATTCGCCAGCGTGAGCGCATTGCCCGGCTTGGGCTCGGCGTCCTCGCCGGAGAGCACCTCTTGGCCGATCTGGAGATTTCGTGGGGCGAGGATGTATCTTTTCTCGCCGTCGGCGTAGTGCAGCAGCGCGATACGAACGCCGCGGTTGGGATCGTATTCGATGGCCGCCACCTTTGCTGGCACGCCCGGTTTGTCGCGCTTGAAGTCGATGAGGCGATATCTGCGCTTGTGCCCGCCGCCCTGGTGTCTGGTGGTCATCCGGCCGGAGGAGTTGCGACCGCCGGTTCTCTTCAGGGGCGCCAGCAGCGATTTCTCGGGCGTCGCTTTTGTGAGCTGGGCAAAGTCAGAATACGTCATTTGCCGCTGCCCCGGCGTGGTTGGTTTGCGTTTTTTAGTGCCCATGGTCAGCGTAGTTCTATCTTGTGTCCCTGTGTCAGAGTGACGATCGCGCTTTTCCACCTCGGTACATGCGTCGAGCCGCCGCGTGTGGTGCGCCGCGGTTTGCTGGGGCGCCAGAGGGTATTGACGGATGTGACCTTGACGTTGAAGATGGCCTCGACCGCCTGCCGTATTTCGGGCTTGGTGGCCTGCCGGCTCACCTTGAAAGCATAGGAATTTTGCGGCTCGCCTTTCTTGTTTAGGCGCTCTATCAGCTCGGTGCTCTTCTCAGTGACGACCGGTCTCAGTATGACTTTTCGCGGGTCGTCCATTATTTCACACCGCCTTCAGCCTGGATGTCGGCGAACCTCCGGAGGACGCTCTCCAGCGCCCGCCGGGTGACCAAGAAGTCCCTCGGCAGCAGCAGGTCGTACGCGTTCACATCCTGAATGCGTTTGACGCTGACGCCGGGCACGTTCCTGACCGACTTGGCTACCGGTTCGCTGGTGGCGAGAGTGGCGATGAGGCAGGTGCCCCGGATGTTGAGATTTTTCAGCAGCCGGACAATCTGCTTGGTCTTGGGGCTTTCCATGTTTATCTCGTCCACCACGTATGTGGCGGTTCGGAACCTCTCGAGGTAGGCGCTCTTGAGCGCGGCGAGCCGGGCTTTCTTGGGTATGGAGTAGGCGTAGTCCCGAGGTACAGGCCCGTGAGCAACTCCGCCGCCCACGTGGTGTGGGGACAGCCAGGAGCCCTGTCTGGCCCGGCCGGTCCCTTTCTGGCGGAACGGCTTCTTGCGGGTGCCGCGCACGTCGGCCCTGTTTTTAGCACAGGCGGTGCCCGACCGGCGGCTGGCTCCGTACATCAGCAGGGCCTGCCGAAGAACCGGGCGGTTCGTGGTCTGACCGAAGATGGCCTCGTCGATCTTGACCGAGTCGGCTTTTTCGCCGTCCAGGTTGTACACGTCCAGCTCCAACATACCTATGCCTTCACCTTTATCCCGACGCCGGCGGGGACACTCAGCCGCTGGAGAGCGTCGGTCGTCTGCGGCGTCGGGTCTGCGATGTCGATTATGCGCTTGTGAGTGCGTATTTCGAACTGCTCGCGTGACTTTTTGTTGACGTGCGGCGAGCGCAGCACGGTGTAGCGCTCGATACGTGTCGGCAGCGGCACTGGCCCGGATATCTTGGCGCCGGTGCGCAGCACCGCGTTCACGATTTGCTCGGCTGAATGGTCGAGCACCTCGTGGTCGTATGCTTCCATGCGGATTCTGATTTTCTGCGACTCCGCCATACACACTTCTCCAGCGGGCAGCGCCCACAGGCTGTGGGTCAGGTTACCTTCGGCTGACCCGGTTCTACACGAACAGGCGCGGTAAACGCTCCACCCGCAACGGACAAAACGGGTATTATAGTCCTCGCCGGCCTCTCGTCAAGCAAAAACCGCCGCAAAAATAGCAAGCAGGCACGCCGCCGACCGGTCGTCGGATGTTCACGGCGCTGGTTGCATCTTTTGCTCGCGGCTGAGTTTTTGGCGGCCGGCCTTGGCCGTGGTTTCCTTCCTGGCTTGTAAGACCATAAGCGCGGCAAGAATCACCAGCGCCGCAGCGAAAGTGAGCCGCAGAGTCTGGTCCGGGATAGCCATGACCACCAGACAGCCTCCCGTAATCCCAATCAGGCCCGTCCCCACCATCAGCGCCACCTTTGCCTTTTCAATTGTGACCCTCACGTGAAACCTGTAGAGGAGCGCACCGAACGTCGCAGTCGGGACGATGTATGCCAGGCTCGTCCCCTGGGCCGCCTTTTGGCTGAAACCGGCCAGCAGCACCAGCGCCGGAACCACAAGCACTCCTCCCCCAATCCCCAGCAGGCCGCTGAACAGGCCCGCGGCAAAACCTGTGGAGACCAGCACCACGTACTGAAGGGCGCCGCCGTGTTCAACCGCCATAATCCGCCCCGCCTCTGGCGGGTCCGCCCGCCATATCATCACCAGAGCGATACCGATGAGACAAATCCCGAAAATCTGCTTCAGTTTCGTCTGCGATATGTTCTTGACGAACTGCGCGCCCACCAGCACCCCCACAAAAGCGGGAACCACCATCGCAATCAGCAAAGGGAACTCCGCGCTGCCCGCCTCGCTGTGCCGATAAAGCACCGCGCCCAGCAGCGATGTCGGAATCACATACCACAAACTTGCGGCTTGAGCGCTCTTCTGCGAAAAACCAGCAACCAGCACCAGCGCCGGAACTATAATAACCCCGCCGCCGATACCGAGAAGTCCCTGCAAAAAAGCGGTCAGCGCGCCTATCAGCGCCACGGCGATGTATAATCGTCGTCCGCCGCCGAGGCCCTTGGGCTGAAGCGTTGTGCTCAACCCTCGGCCCTCGGGCTGAAGGCTCGGGCTGAAGCCTGAAGGGTCGGGCTGCGGGCCCTCGACGGGCACTTCACACCCCCTGCTTTTCACACAATAAATCTGAGTTGACCGGGGCGACGGAACGCGCCGACGCTCAAACCCAGCCTCTGGCTATTATGCCCGCCCAAGATGCTTCTTTCAACCGTGTTTGACCCGCTCCGCACGCAAAGACCACGCAATCTTTGGGGGCTGGAGCAACATTAGAGTATGATGAAGCTCCGTTTTGTTGAGTGAATGGCGTGTTTTGTAAGGACGCCGGTTCGGCACGCCTGAGGCAGGTCTGGGGCCGTCTCGCCCCCGACTGGCGGCGAGCCCACGCCGAGCTCAGTCCAGTCGGATGCCCGCCCTATCCGCCAAAGGCGGAGCCAGAGACCGGCGCTACATCTGAGCTGGTGTATCGCGGGATTGGAGCGCAGACGGCTACGAATCTCCCAATTTGCGCGGGCCGAACGGGTCAGAATCCTGGCCCTCGTTGCCCTGCGCATCGTTGTTCGGCTTCGGGTTCTCTCCCTTAGCCGCTCGCGCTCTTATTTTCATCGCACGCCACTGCGTCCCGAGCCCTTCGAGTACCTGGGCGGCGGTCGCGTCCAAAGCCGTGCTGATTATTTTCGTTTCACCAGGCAATATTCTCACGTCGCGAGCAAGGTCGCAGGTAAGAGATTTCAGGCACCAAGCGCGAGTGCTCCGGTCTCGCCCTTTGAAGACCACCTCCGGGGACACATCCGTCACGGGGAAGGGGAGTTTGTTGGTAACCTTCGCTCTAATGTTATATCCTTTGCCGGCCTTAGTCACTTTCACCAACTTCATGGGCAGCACGGCCTCGAAGAACGGGATCCTGGTCGGGTTGCTTGTTGTTAAGTGAAGCTGTGGGCCTCCGGCCCCAAGAACGAAGGAGTCCCGGGTTTTTTGCGAGCCCTTGAGCAGCGGCCGCCATTTGCCCATTGTTCTAATCCGCATTTGGTGCTGGGCCGCCCAGCTGACCTTTACTAATGTCCGCTCGTCGTCGTCATCGTCGTCATCCTTGTTTTTATCTTCGTCATCCTTGTTGTCATCCTTGTCATCGTCGTCGTTCCACTCGTCATCATCATCGGACCGATGCTGTTCATGCTCGACGTACCTGAAGTCACCGATGACAACCACAAGAGCAAACCCCGCTTTCTTCTTGACCGCTTCGCCGAGGAGTTCCTTTGGGGGCGCGTCGTGCCGCACGAACGAAAGCGGACGGAACCCCTTGCCGTATGCGGTCCAGTATCCGTCCATAATGGCTGTCAAGCATTTCTTGGCAGCATTGCTTCTGGGTGACCGCATGCCCGGCGCCACCATCACGGTGTAAAGCACTCGGCTGTAATCAAACCCCGACTCTCCCGCTTGCGACGCGGCAGCGGCATCTTTCGGGCTCTGACCGACGAACACTGACACAAGGAGGATAAGGCCAACCGTTTTCGAGCTCATCGTATGCCCTCCTGAACCCGCCCACAAATTCGGACATTATATGTCTCAACCTATGATACCACTTTTGAGGCGCACTGCCACTACAAAATAAGAGATTTGACCCCGTGATTCGGGTCTCATATAATCCCGATGTATCAGGACGGGTGGGATAATGTTTGAGTTGACCGTTACGACTGGTTTTGCCGCCGCACACCGGCTGCGCGAATATGAAGGCGCCTGCGAAAATCTCCACGGCCATAACTGGAAGGTCGAGGTCGTGCTACAGTCCGAGCGCCTCAATAACCTCGGAATGGTAATGGACTTCAACCAGGCCAAGGCCGCACTGGGAGAGATGCTGGACGAGTTCGACCACAAGTTCCTGAACGAACTCGATCGGTTCAGCGAGGTGACCCCGACCACGGAGAACATCGCAAAGGCTGTCGCCGAGGAACTTGACGGGCGGCTGCCCGAGGGCGTCGGGGTCAAGAGCGTGACTTCGTGGGAATCTGACCGCTGCGGCGCAACATATGTGCCGTGAGTTCACTGGTGAGAATACATGAAACCGATTATTCAGGTAGCGCTGGACTTTGATGAATTGCCCCGGGCGCTGAAACTGGCCCGTGAGGCCGCCGAGGGCGGGGCCGACTGGCTCGAAGTGGGCACACCGCTCCTCAAAAGCGAGGGGATGGAGGCAGTCCGGCAACTGCGGAAGGAGTTTCCCGACCGGAAGATTGTCTGCGACACAAAGACGATGGACGCGGGCCGTGCCGAGATGGAGATGGCGGCGAAGTCCGGCGCCAACATCGCCGTCGTCATGGGCGTCGCGCCGGACGAAACCATCCGTGACGCCGTCCGCGCCGGCAAGCACTACGGCATCGAGGTGGCCGCCGACCTCATGGGCGTGGGCGACCTCGCCGCCCGTGCGAGGCAGTTGGCCGAGTGGGGCATCGACCAGGTCTGCGTGCACACGGCCATCGACGAACAGATGGCGGGCGAGATTTCGTTCGACCGGGGGGCGGCGGTGGCCGCCGCGACCGACGTTCCAATCTCCGTCGCCGGCGGCATTAACTCCGAGACAGCCGCCGAGGCGGTCGCCGCAGGCGCCAGCATCATCATCGTCGGCGGCGCACTCACCAAGGCCCGCGACGCCCGCCAAGCCGCCGCCGAACTGCGCAGGGCGGTGGACGAGGGCGTCTCGATAAAGACCGACCTATACAAGCGGGCGACCGGCCCCGAAATCAAGCAGGTCTTCCTGCGTGCTTCCACCGCCAACATCTCCGACGGAAACCACCGTGCGCCGGGCCTGGCGGGCATCCGGGCGGTCACCCCCGGCGTCAAGATGGGCGGCCGCGCCGTCACCGTCCGGACCTATCCGGGCGACTGGGCCAAGCCGGTTGAGGCCATCGCCGTGGCGGAAACCGGTTCGGTCATCGTCATCGCCGCAGGCGGCGTGCCCCCAGCCGTGTGGGGCGAACTGGCATCGCACAGCTCCATCCAGCAGGGCCTCGCGGGCGTGGTCATCGACGGTGCCGTCCGCGACACAGCCGACATCCGCGAACTGGGGTTCCCCGTCTTCGCAAAACACATCTGCCCCAACGCAGGCGAGCCGAAGGGCATGGGCGAGATCGGCGTGCCGGTGCTCATCTCCGGCGTCCGCGTTTGCCCCGGCGACTGGGTGGTGGGCGACGACGACGGCGTGCTGGTCGTCCCCAAGGAGCGCGCCGCCGAGATTGCGAACCGCGGGCAGGACTGTCTGGAGAAGGAAAACCGCATCCGCTCCGAGATAACCGACGGCAAATCCACACTCGCCCAGGTCGCCAATCTCCTCCGATGGGAGAAGGTTGGGGATAAATGAAGGCAACTCATCTCCCCACGTAATGCCGCCCGTGCGGCGTGCAATTACTGTCCGAAAGAGCGTGGAATTACTGTCCGAAAGTAATCGCGACGCCGCAACTCACTATCGCTCCATCGCTTATACCCCCGCTCGGTGCCAGGCACCGAGATTCCGAGATTCCGCACAAGTAAGTCTTAGTTGGGAAACAATTGCCTCGTACACGGCGCTGGCGATGAGCACCGAAGACAGGAGCCACGCTGCCTAGCAACACCAGTCTGCCGCCACGGACCCTAGGCAACGGCTCCGGCTGGCATCTCGTCCCACGTTCGCCCCTCGAGAAGTCTACCAGCCTTCTTCTTGTTTGTGCCACCCCATTGCTTGAAGAAGAATGGCATACCCTGATCGGCGCACTGGTCCCGGATATCGAGAACCCACTCCTCTTTCATTGGGCGAGCGCATGGTCCCGACTCGCCGCCAACGATGACCCAATCTATGCCTGACAGATCAAGACCAGGCAACGCGCCGAGCAACGGTTCCAGCGAGATAAATCTAACAGCCGCGCTGGTCTGCCGCAGGTGGTCAATACGGTGTTTGTATCGGTGCGTCTCGACGGACACCCCCATCCAGATGTTATCGGCCCATGACACGCAGGAGCTCAGCTGAAGCAGCCGTCCTGATCGCTTGGTCAGTATCTGGAACTGATGCCAGTGGGCTCGATTCATGACGTCAAACACCTGGCGGATGAATCCCAGGGGCACGTGGTTGTGGAAAAGGTCGCTCATCGAATTCACGAAGATGACCTGTGGAGTCTTCCACGACAGCGGGGCTTCCAGTACGTGAGGATGCACGGTGAGTGAAAACCCATTCGCGTAATTTGGTTGCCCCATGGCGTGAAGCCTCTTCGCCATGCGTTCTGCATAGCAGTGCTTGCAGCCGGGGCTAATCTTGGTGCATCCCGTTACCGGATTCCAAGTGGACTCTGTCCACTCGATTCTTGATTTAGTTCCCATTGCCTGGTACTCGGTTCCTATAATTATTGAACACCTTTCGGGCGATCTTGTCGCCAGTCGCGTTGTGAGATGCGAAGAACAGATAGTACACGACTGCTCCTCTCCGGTTCTTCATCGGCAGTGGCTCCGGGACATACTCGAAACCCGCCACCTCCCTGAGACGCTGACGATAGGCGGCAACGACCGCATCGTTTGTCCTCTTCTCCTGCATATCGCCAAACAGGCCTAAGCGAGTGCTATATGCTGCATCCTTCCACGTCTCGTCGCCCCAAAATGCGTTCATGCGGGCCCGCTGGCTGTCGGCAACGCGACTGGGGTCGGTCCACAACACGTTCATATTCGCGTCCATGATCATGAAATTGAGGAATATCTCGACGCTCCTCATCTTCCCGATCCTCTCAACCACTTCCCATTTCGGGCTAAGACCGTATGGATCAAGCAGGCACAAAGCTCGCCTGTAATCTTCGTAGCGGCACTCAGGAAGCACCTGATTAAGAAGAACCTTATTGCAGTCGCCTTCGTACACCGTCACATCGGAACGACCGCTTGCGAGTTGTCGCAGACGATTCGCGCGCTGCCCATCAACGTCTATGAAATGGTAGTGCGTGTACTGGTGCCGAAGCGCGATAGCGGGGCTCCCGTCGATCTCTTGCCCGCTTGCTTTAGAAATATGGCTCCCCGCGCCAGCGAAACCGTCGATGTAGGCGTAGTGCTGGATGCTTCGCTGCTTGCTGAGAATCTTGGAATAAGCCTTCGAATACTCCCGTAAGATCTGGAGCTTGATCTCCGTCCAACGACCCACTTCGTCGAGTTTGACCCGTCCCACGCTTACCTCCCACTCTATGGTATGATTGTGGCGCGCTGCGTCAAGCCCCAACGGGCCGCAATATGTTTATTATGGTTTTGTGGCGTGTAAAAAATCGCCGCGTTGGTGATGTGGCCGGGTAATATGGGAAATGAAAAATTTTTCTCAACATCACCAACGACGTCAAGATGATGATAGGTCAGAGCATCCTCCCGTTCAAGCTCGAAGTTTCCGGTGCCGGGCACCGAGGTCCGGCAGCGAGATTCCATGAGATAAGTTCCTCACTTACACACATATCCGCGATGTCCTGTGAAAAGCGGGCATGAACACCTCTTTACGTACCGCGTCCGCGCGACTTGACAAACTGAGAAGGGTTGAGTAACGTGCCGTGGTTTGGAAGCCAGGAGGGAGCCGGGAAAAGGAGAAAAGGATATGAAATCTGCGTTGTTTGTCTGGGGCGGATGGGAAGGCCACGAGCCGAAGCAGTGCGTCGACGTGGTGGCGCCACAACTGGAAGCCGCGGGGTTCGAGGTCGAAATCTCTGATACGCTCGACGCCTACCTCGACGAGGATAAGATGAGGTCGCTGAGCCTGGTCGTGCCGTTGTGGACGATGGGCGAGATAACCGGCGACCAGTCCCAGGGGCTGCTGGGCGCGGTGAAGAGCGGCGTCGGAATCGCCGGCTGGCACGGCGGCATGGCAGATTCGTTCCGCCAGGAGACCGAATACCAGTTCATGGTCGGCGGCCAGTGGGTGGCTCATCCGGGCGGCATGGTGGACTACACGGTGAACATTACCAAGCCGGACGACCCAATCGTGGCCGGCATTTCGGATTTCAAAATGCACTCGGAACAGTATTACATGCACGTTGACCCGTCCAACGAGGTCCTGGCCACGACCACGGTCGGGGCCGATCCGTATCCCTGGATTGAGGGCTGCGTGATGCCTGTCGTGTGGAAGCGGATGTATGGCGAGGGCCGGGTATTCTATAGCTCGCTGGGGCACGCGGCGGAGGAGTTCGGCGTGCCGGAGCTGATGGAGATAACGAAGCGCGGGATGGTGTGGGCCAGCCGGGACTGAATGGCTGCGGGTAAATGTGAGACACGAGGCTTGCGCCACAGGCCGTCGCATGATCGCAAATAAATACCCCGTCTAATTTCTATTCACAGGAGGAGAAACGTGCCTGAAGAAAAGGTAAAAGTCGGAGTTGTGGGCTGCGGCGCAATCAGCAGCACATATTTCAGCGCCAGCAAGAAGTTCGGCATCCTCGATATTACGGCTTGTGCGGACCTGGAAATGGACAGGGCGCGGGCGAAGGCGGAGGAGTTCGGCGTGCCGAAGGCGTGCACCACCGAGGAACTTCTGGCTGACCCGGAAATCGAGATTGTGGTCAACCTGACCATCCCGAAGGCTCACGCGGAAGTCGCCTTGGCGACTGTAGAGGCGGGGAAATGCGCATACAGCGAAAAACCCCTCGCCGTCACTCGCGAGGATGCCAAGAAAGTGCTGGCGGCGGCTAAGGCGAAGGGCGTGCTGGTGGGCGGCGCCCCCGACACGTTCTTCGGCGGCGGCCATCAGACCTGTCGCAAACTTATCGACGACGGCGTCATCGGCAAACCCGTCGCAGCGATGGCGTTCATGATGAGCCATGGCGTCGAGACCTGGCACCAGAACCCCGAATTTTACTACAAGCCCGGCGGCGGCCCGATGTTCGACATGGGGCCGTATTATCTCACCGACCTGGTGATGCTGCTGGGCCCGGTCAGGCGTGTCACGGGCTGCACGAAAATTTCCTTCCCCAAACGCACCATCACCAGCGAGCCGTTCAGTGGGAACGTAATCGACGTCGAGGTCCCGACCCACATCGCGGGGCTGATGGACTTCGCCGGCGGTGCGGTGGGCACCATCATCACCAGTTTCGACGTCTGGGCCGCAAACGTGCCAGTCATCGAAATCTACGGCACCGAGGGCACTATTTGCGTGCCCGACCCCAACGGGTTCGGCGGGGCTGTCCGCTATCGCCGGGCCGGAGATGCCGACTGGACCGAGCCGCCGCTCAGCCACGGACACACCGGGAACAACCGCAGCATCGGCGTGGCCGACATGGCGCACGCACTCCGCTCCGGCAGGCCGCACCGCGCCAGCGGCGAGCTGGCCTATCACGTCCTCGACATTATGCACGCGTTCCACGATGCTTCCGACCGCGGCACGCACGTGGAACTTGAGAGCACCTGCGACCGTCCGGCGGCATTGCCGACCGGGCTGGAGGAAGGCACACTTGACCCCTGAGCTCGGTTTGGGATGCAACCGGGACGGGAGGACGGCCGGCAGGTTTCAGAACTCTGAGGGGAGTTCGACGGGTTTCTGCGTTTTCTTCGCTCCGCGGGCGAGTTCGTAGGCCTCGCAGTACTGCTCGGTGACGACCTCCCAGGAGACGACCTTGTCAACGTATTGCTTCAGGCGCCAGCCGAGTTCGAGTCGGAGGTCTTCGTCGCAGGCCAGGCGGATTACGGCGTTTCGGAGCATTTCCTTGTTTGTGAACAGCAGCCCGCCGGCGCTTTCGAGGGTCTGGGCGGTGAGGCCTTCCATTGGTGCGGTGGCGACGAACGGTTTGTTCAGGGCCATGATCCTGGCCAGGGTGCCCGATTGGGTCTCGTCGGTAGTTGGCAGGACGATGAAGTCACAGATGGCCATGGTTTTGTAGTAACGTTCTCCGCGCGGGACGAACTCGTAGTAGTGTGCGAGGTGTTTTTTTTCGAGGAGTTCGACCCCGTTCTTGTATTTTTCGTAGTCCTGGCGGTGGGCGGGGTCGCGCATTGCTCCTGCAGCGAGCAGGTCCCATTCTTCGCCGGTGCGTTGTTTAATCTCCGCCGAGATGTCCTCCCACATCGAGGTCAATATGTCCCACCGCTTGTTTGCCTGGATCCATCCGATGAGTCCGACGAGGTGGCTTGAGAGGTAAGGGAGCTTGTCCAGCCCCAGCTCAGCGCGGAGTTTCGGCACTTCGTCAAGCCCGTAGCGGCGGTCCGGCCTGGAGCCGTGGGGGACAATCATTATGTTGGCGGGCATCTCCCAGCCGAACTGGTGGAAGTTCCAATCGAGCCGCCATTTCTGATAGTGGCACTTGAACAGAACGACGTCGGCGCGCTTGCACATCTTGAAGATGAAGTCCGCCTCGTACTCCGTCAGGCGGCCGTGGATGGTGTGTGGCTCGACCACGGTGGGGTATTCCGAGAGGGCGTCGAGCATCTCGATGAATCCCATGTTGCCGTCGCCGCGGCCGCGCGAGTCGATGAACTCGTACAGGCCGTATTCGTGTTCGATGTGGACGGCGTAGGGTTGGAGTTCGCGGACCTTTTCCACCACCGGCCGCCACCAGTCCCGGCGGCTCATGGCGATGAGGGGGAAGACGCCTTCTCCGGCGCCGTCGGTATGGCTGATGACGAACACATCACGGTCGGGGTCGCGTTTTTGGATGAACTCGCGTGCTTCCTCGCAAAAGGTCCCGACGCCGCAGAGACGAGGTGGGTAACTGGATATCATCACCACAGGGGCTTTGCTCATTCGTCGGCATCCTCATGTTGGTCATCGTTGTCACTGGTTTCATTTTCACCAGTTTCGCTGGTGGTATTATCGGCGAGATTCCTCGTTCCGATTAGTCTCAAAAGTGCCAGGAGCGAAATAAGCCAGGCGAGGGTTGATTCGGCCCCCTGGTTCTGGTTGGGGCCGTCCGGCTGAAGCCCGTCGCAGCAGCCGCCGGTCTTGAAGTCGCAGAGCGGCACGTTGAGGTCGTTTCTGCCGATGAACCAGTCGAGGCAGCGGCGGGCCTCGTCGAGCCAGTATTCGCTGCGGGTCCATACGCAGGCTTCGGCGCAGGCCTCAATCAGGGCCATCGCCTCGATGGGCTGCTGGTCAAACGGTGCCGGCTCCCCGCCGTTGGGGTACCAGCCGTGATTGCCGATGATGGAGATGTGGCCGTTGTCTGCGGTTTGTTGCTTTAGCAGCCATCTGAGCGCTCGGAGTCCGGCATCGCCCATCTCCTGGTTGGGTATCCATTGTGCGGAGAGGATGAGGGCGTGGGGGAGCCGGGCGTTTGCATAGGTGATTTTCTGCTCGAACCAGGGCCAGTCGTCGGTGGCGTTCTGGCGAAAATATGCGAACATCTTCTCGGCCAGAGTCGCTCGCATTCGCCTCGCGGTGGCGTCGCCGGCGAATCGTTCGAGGTAGGCATGTATGCCGATGAGGGTGAAGGCGATAGCCCGCAGCGAGGTGAAGTGTTCGGTGGGGGGGAGGGCCTCGGCGAACAGGCGGACGGCGAGGCTGAGGATGGAGGCGTCGGGTGCGTTGGCCGCGGCGGCGCCGAGCCCCAAGAGGGCCCGGCCGTGCGAGTCTTCGCTGCCTTCTTCTTCCTGCCAGCGGCGGTCGTATGAGAGGAAGTTACGAAACCGCTTATTGTCGCTGTTGAAGGCGTGCACCAGGAAGGCGAGGTAAGTTCCGATTAGAGGGGCCACGCTGTCGTCTTGGTAGAGTTGGTAGTATAGCGAGACGGCGTTCAGGGCGCGGGCGTTGTCGTCGAGCGAGTAGCCGTGTTTGCGGTTTGGGATGGAATACAAGGCGTGCTGGAGGATTCCGGTGTCGTCGGTCATTGCTCGGAGGTGGCGCAGGTCTGGCTCTGGCAGGTTTTCGGCGGTCTTGGTGGGCATGAAGGCCGCGGCAAGCGGTTTGGGCTGGCGCAGGCGCTCCTCGGCGGCTTCACGCGCCACTTGCACGTATTCCGAGGCCACCTTTTGCCAGGTCATCCCGCGGGCGAATTCGTAGGCCCGGATGCGCATAGCGTGGCGCTCGGTTTCGTTGTCGAGAAGGTAGTTCACCTTGTCGGCGAGCCCTTTCGAGTTCCTGAACGGCACCAGGCAGCCGCGGCCGTCCGCCAGCATCTCCTCTGCGTACCAGTAGGGTGTGGAGACCACGGCCTTGCCCGCGCCTACCGCATAGGCGAGCGTCCCGGAAGTGATTTGCTCTGGGGCGAGATATGGCGTGACGTAGATGTCGGCCGCGCCGATATATTGGCACAGTTCTTCCAGTGTGAGGAACCGGTTCTGGAACGCTACGTTCTCGGTCAGGCCCAGTTCCCGCACCATCCGCTGGAGCCCCTGCCGGTATTCCTCGCCTACCGTGCGCTTTACCTGAGGGTGCGTGGCGCCAAGCACCAGGTAGACCGCTTCCGGATGACGCTTCATCACCTCGGGCATGGCCTGGATCATGTACTCTATTCCCTTGTTGGGCGAGAGCAGGCCGAAAGTGAGGATTACCTTTTTGCCCTCCACGCCGAACTTGTCCTTGTAGAAATTCGGGTCGATGAAGGACATGTCCGGTATCCCGTGCGGGATGAACCTGATCTTATGTTCGGGGACCTTATAGATAGACTTCAGCATGTCCGAGGCCCGGTGGCTCATCACCAGCAGCCTGGTGCAGCGCCTGCCCAGTTCGGTGACCACTGCGCGTTGGTCCTGTCTGGGCTCGGTGAGCAGGGTATGGAGGTTCGCGATCACGGGCATGGTCAGGTCCTGGATGAGCCGGAGCAGATGCGAGCCGGCGGGTCCGCCAAAGATGCCGAACGCGTGCTGCACCACCACCGTGTCCACCTGGTTGATGTTGAGGAAGTTCGCCGCCAGGCGGTAGTCTACCCGCTGGGCGGCGCGGATCTGGAAGCAGACCTCGTCGGGATATGCATAGCCCTCCGGCACGTCGTCCAGCGCCAGTGCCAGCAGGCGCCCCGGCTGAAACACCTCCGCCAGGGCGTGGCACAGGTCGGTGGTGAACGTGGCGATGCCGCACTGGCGCGGCTGGTAGGTGCCGATTACGGCGATAGAGTTCAATTGGCGCTCCTCGGACATTAGCCTATAACCCCCTTACCAGAGTTTTGAGTCGGCGAATTGTACCTTATGGGCGGCCCGGTTTCAAGTTTGCGAGGCGTCTGTTGAGCCTTGATTTTTCGCCCGGAGGGTGATAATAAAGCGCTTGTTTCACTGAGGAGTCGGGAGCCAAATGGCCGGCGAGGGAAGGTTCCCCAAACGAGTTGCGATCGAGAACACCACTGCGTGTAATGCCAGGTGCGTTTTCTGCCCTCGCGAAAAACTGCGCAGAAAAATCGAGTTCATGGATGTCGATACCTTCCGGAAACTCCTCGACGACAGCATGGCGGCGGGCGCCAGCCGATTGAGCCTCCACAACTTCGGGGAGCCGCTGCTGGACGAACACCTGGCGGAAAAAATCGCTTACGCCAAAGAAAAGGGAATCGAAGAGACCTTCTTCGTCACCAACGCCTCGCTCCTGACGCCGGAGCGTTCGGAAGAACTCATCGCCGCGGGGCTGGACCGAATCAAAATCAGTTTCACCGGGACCACGGCTGAAGAATACGAAAGTGTTCACGTAGGGCTGAACTACGAATCTACCATGGAAAACGTTCACGGGCTGATCAACGCCAAGAAACGCCGCGGCGGGAACAGGCCCAAAATCACCTTGAGATACATAGGCAAGCCGCTGGGCTTCATCCGATTTTGGCGGCAATGGATCAAATACTGGCCCACCTGCGGGGTGATCCCAGGCAGATTCCATAACTACTCGACCGGGAGGAACTACAACCCCATCTCAAGGGTGAGGCGGCCTGAGTTCATGAAATCCTGCCGCCCCCTGAGACGGTCGGTGGTCTATATTCTGGTGAACGGCGACGTGGTGCCCTGCTGTTACGATTTCAACGGCGTGCTGAAGATGGGCAACGCACTGGAGGAGAACATCGCCGACATCTGGAACGGGCCGGAGTTCCGTGCGTTCAGGCTCGCCCACAGGAAGCACCAGTTCCAGAAATATCCGCTCTGCGCCAGCTGCGACAAACTGAACTACATATTCATATAGCTCGCGCTGCCGGGTGCGTTTCCTTCGGTCTCCCCGAGCACGGCAAATATGGCGTCTGCGACCTGCCTGACGCTGATGCGCAGCACGCACTGTGGGTCGTCGCATTCACGCTTCTTACACGGCCGGCACTCCATTGGCACCTCCACCACACGGGCCCGCGGATGCCGCGGCGCATAGACCGCCGGGTCCTTCGGGCCGAAGATGCTGACGGGCGGGGTGCCCACTGCGGCCGCAAGAAGCCCCGGGCCGGTGTCGGCGCCGACAAAGCATTCGCACAAGCTCAACACCGCGGCCAGTTCCGCGACCGAATTCGTCACCGGCGAGACCACTGCGTCTGTCCCCGCCGCCGCTGCCGATGCGAGGTCGTATTCGTCCGGGCCCCACGTCACCAGGGCGCCGAATCCCCGCTCGCCCAGCAGCCGAACGACCTGGTTGTATCGCTCTAACGGCCACCGCTTGTATCGGCCGAACTTGCTGGTGCCGGGGTGAACCGCGACCACTGGGCGGCCACGGAGGGCGTGTTCCTCGAAGACCCCGCGTGCGAACTTCAGCGCCGCGTGACCGACCTCTGCCTTGGGCGTGTCGGTCTGGCGTTTTGCGCCGCCGGCTTCCGCCAGCGCCAGCGCCCGCTCCACCCTGTGGACCCGCCCGCCGCCCCCAGGATAGTGGCGGTTTGTGAACAGGTAATTGAACTCCTTGCAGAAGCCGGGTGCGTATCCGACGCGGTTCTTCGCTCCGGTCAACAGTGCGGCCACCCCGCTGCGGAGGTTGCCGTGGAAGTCAATCGCGAGGTCGAACTTGCGCCTGCGGAGTTGCGTGACAAACGAACCGAGCTCGCCCGGCAGCGAAACCGCGCCGTCGAAATGCCGCAGCCGCGAGAGCCACTCTCGCTTGGGTACGGCGATTACCTCGTCGAGCCTCGGCGGAGCAGGGAGCACGCCAACCCACGCCGCCTCCACCAGCCAGGCGATGTGGGCATCGGGGCAGGCCGCACGCACCGCATCCAGCGCCGGGAGGGTGTTCACCACGTCGCCCAGCCCACCGAGCCGGATAACACAGATTCTCTTCGCGTCCGATATCATTCTCGAGGCGATTGTATCACACGCCCGGCGAGGCACAGGCTTTTATCTGAGCCCTTTCGGTGTCAGAACAGCGCAAAATGTACAGGTAGAACTGGCTCAAGTAAAAAGGCCTTCGACTCCCTTTGGTCGCTCAGGGCACTCGATGCGGCGCGATTGATACCAAGACCGCAGCTACCCAGGGTGGTGTCCCACGAGTAAGGCCCGTTGTGCCGATAGGGCAGCGGCGGCATCGAGTGGTGACCCCGACGGGATTTGAACCCGTGTCGCCGGCGTGAAAAGCCGGTGTCCTGGACCGGGCTGGACGACGGGGCCGCACTGCGTGTCTGCCGAGGGACAGGTCGGCATCTGCTCAACCGGCGGCGTAGTTTATCCGAAAACCCTCCCGCCCTCAACACAAATCCTGCGGTCTTACGTGTGAGGAATTGCTTACCAAGCAACACCCGAAATTCGCGAAGTTGCTGAGGAGATAAAAAAGGGCCCGCGGCGATAAATAACCGCCGCGGGCCTGAGCTGCCGCTACCTTGCATACTCTCTAGTCGCCGCTGTCCATCTGCTCGTAGGTGCCTGAACTCCCGATGTCAGAGTGCGGAACATCGTTCTCCGAGATGAACTCGACGTGACTGTCGAAGAACACCGCGCTGAACCCGGTTGGATGGTTCTGGTCATCTGCGTCGGTGCTGCCGACAGCGACATCATCGCACGCCATTGGCGAAGCACTGTTGAACTCGGACTCGCCCATGGAATCGACGTCGTTGGCGAACCCGGTCGTGTTGTAAGCAATGCCAGCATAGCTGCACGCGTCTGTGGCCACAGCGCCGGTCGTGTCCAGGTTGGCGGGTTGTGTCTCCGGCACAGCAGCACCATCGCCCGAAGACGGGCAGCGGAGCACGTCCTGCTGTTCGAGGGTACCGCTCCAATACAGCGACACCAGCCAGGCGTCGCCGCGGAACTTCTCAGCGGGCACAGGGTATAGACTGTTGCCCCCCTCGGTGCTGAGGTAGAGTGCCATGGCCTGCGCAATAGTGCGCAGGTTGTTTTTGCACTCCGTTTTGTGGGCTTCCTCACGAGCTCTGCGGAGGGCAGGAAGTAACATGCCTGCCAAAATAGCGATGATTGCGATTACGACCAGCAGCTCAATGATGGTGAACCCTTTCGGTCTCCTCATTTTTTCTCACCTCCTCTCACTTTTCCATTAGTATCCAAAACGACTAACATGCTTCACCCACGCGGGCCAAGCGACGTTCAAGAATACCACATCCATAGGTTGCGTCAAAAGGTTTTCCAGCGAAATCGGCTCGGTGTGGCCGCCACGCGGATAAAAAGAACCCGCGGCGATAAATAACCGCCGCGGGCCTGATCTGCCGCTACCTTGCATACTGCTTAGTCGCCACTGTCCATCTGCTCGTAGGTGCCTGAACTCCCGATGTCAGAGTGCGGAACATCGTTGTCCGAGCTGAACTCGACGTGAGTGTCGAAGAACACGGCGCTGAACCCGGTTGGATGGTTCTGGTCAGATGCATCGGAGCTGCTGGAATCGACATCATCGCACGCCATCGGCGAGGCGCTGCTGAACGAGGACTCGGCCATGGAATCGACGTCGTTGGCGAACCCGGTAGAGTTGTAAGCGATGCCCGCGTAACTGCACGCCTTCGTGGGCACGGCGGCGGTGTTGTCCAGGCTGCTGGGCTGATCCTTGGGCACATCATCGCCATCGCCCGAAGAAGGGCAGCGGAACATTTTCGGCTCCTCGAGGACATCGCTCCAATACAGCGAGCACAGCCATGCGTCGCCGCGGAAGGAGTCAGTCGGCACAGGGTACAAGCTGTTGCCCCCCTCGGTGCTGAGGTAGAGTGCCATAGCCTGCGCAATACCCCTGAGGTTGCTCTTGCACTTTGCTTTCTGGGCTTCCTCACGGGCTCTGCCGAGGGCAGGAAGTAGCATGCCTGCCAGAATAGCGATGATTGCGATTACGACCAGCAGCTCGATGATGGTGAAGCCTTTCAGCCTTCTCATCTTTTCTCACCTCCACTCACTTTTCCATTAGTATCTAAAACAGCAAACACACTCCGCCCACGCGGACGGACTTCACGCCAAGTATAGCATCCTCACAGGTGGTGTCAAACGGTTTTCCACCAAAACTTCCGGGGCGGCTTGGCCTGAGTCTGCCGCGGGTTGTGTCGTCGCCGTCATGCGGCTCCCTCGGCGCCCAGCCGGTCGCGCAGCGTGCTGATTGCCCGGTTGTGAATCTGCGACACCCGCGACCGCGAGACCTTGAGATCCTTGGCGATCTCCTTCTGCATCCGCTGCTGGAAATAGTACCCCACAAGTACGGTGCGCTCGACTTCCGGCAGGGTTGCAAGCGTTGCCCGGACGGCGTCGCACTGGTCGGCCAGTTCGGCCCCAGCCCCGGGATTCTCACTGCGTTGGTCGGCAAGGAGCCGGACCACGCTCATCCCGCTTTCACTGGCGTCGTCCTCGGAGTGGTCCAGCGGCACGAACGCAGCCAACTGTGGCTTGGATATCAGTTTTCCCAGGTTCGACCTGCTCATCCCCATCAGCTTGGCGGCCTTGCCCAGGTCGGCGCCTGCGCAGACGCCCTCACCGCGCGATGCTTCCAGCGCCGCGTCCAGCTCGGCGGCTCTTCGCCGGGCGGTGCGAGGAACCCAGTCGTGCTCCCGCAGCTCGTCCAGGATTGCACCACGTCTCCGCGGCACAGCGAAGGTGCTGCACTCAGTCTGCCGGCCTATGTCGAAGTCGTCGAGCGCCGAG
>JAUWIN010000082.1 GCA_030605345.1 Candidatus Brocadiia bacterium | reverse complement strand
GGACAAAAAGAGGGTTCTACGAGAGTCCGGGCGCCTCGATTACTGCTAGTGCGTGGGCGTGGGCTAACTGGGTGGACGGCCCTGGTACATAACTGCTGAACACATATTTCCGCCTGAGTCTAAGGTCTGAGTTGGCTGGCTGCCTCGGCTGCGTAGGGGGCTGTTCGGGCTGCAGGTGACTGTGGGCCGGCGGTTCCAGCTTACGGGGGGCGACTTCGAACTTGACGGCTGGCCGGGCGCCCAGTGCCGCGCCCAGAGCCGCCGCAATCAAGCTCTCATAGTGCAGCTCGAACCACTTGCAATAGAAGGCGTTAGGAACCCGGACGGTGGCTTCTTCCGGGCTGGCGTCCAGTAGGGAGACATCCTTGAACCAGGTTTTGAATTGTTCGGGAGTTATGGCGCCTGCGACGTCAGAGAGGACCGATGACCAAATCGCCTCGGTCGTGTTCATCAGCCCCCCCAGGCTCAGTGTTGAGGTCTTTAGTCGGGCCAGGCGAAAAAACTGACCGATGCCCGGCCGGTAACCGGCGCACGCTCTAACCAGGCGGTGCCGGCGCGCACCCACCCCGCGACCACCTCAGGTCATTTCTTGTTAATTTGTTCGAGGGCTGACAAACTTGCCCTCGGTTATAGGCACCCAAAAGAGCCACCGGCTCTTTGGACGCTACCATCTTTCCGCTAAATGCTCATCCGATGGGAATAATAGCGCCTCTCTCGGAGCCTGTCAACCAAAAAACTTTTTTGTTAGGGATTTTCTTTTTGCGCCGTGGATGTAGAGAAGTAAAACCGATGACAGGGCTTATGCCTTGCGCCTTGCTATGCAAGCCGCGCAGCGCGTGTATTATGTGGTATGCTTTGCTCTTTCATATAGCGTGCAGGAACGCCTTCTATTGAACCCTCGCCCGCTCTGCTGAAGACAGTCCGAAGGCGAAGCTAGCAACCCGAAACCGAAATACAAAACCGGATGGGGGAGCTGTGGCGCCGACAGTGCCGCACCAGGCTCATCGCGGTTCGGGAGGGGGGAAATTTTTCTCGGCCCAATCACGGCGGTCGCCGCCTTGACCGCGCCTATTTGTACCAGGCTTTGGCATCTTCGAGCGTCTTCGGCTCGTAGTCCCCTGCGTGGCCAGCCGAACCGAAATCGATCATCTTCTGCTTCATCACCTGATAAATGGCGTCTCTGCCCTGCCCCAGATACTTTCTTTGGTCGAACACCTTGGGATTCTGCACCAGATACTGGCGGATGCCGCCGGTAAAGGCGAGCCGCCCGTCGGTATCGACGTTGATCTTCCGAATGCCCAACTTGATTGCGGCCTGAATTTGGTCCATGGGGACGCCCATCGCCTTTTCCAGGGTGCCGCCGTAGGCGTTGATCTGCTTGACCAGTTCCTGCGGGACGCTGGAAGAGCCGTGCATCACCAACGTCGTCTCTGGCGCCCGCTCCTGGATCTTGGGGATGAGGTCGAGGGCAAGTTTCGGTGCTTCCTTGAACTTATGCGCTCCGTGCGAGGTCCCGATGGCGACGGCCAGCGCATCGACGCCAGTCTCGCTCACAAACTGCTCCACCTGGTCCGGGTTCGTGAGCTGGGTGGAGGCGGCCTGGGTCTCGTCCTCTATCCCGCCGAGGGTGCCGAGTTCGCCTTCGACGCTGACGCCGAGCGGATGGGCATAATCGCAGGCCTCCTTGGTGACCCGGATGTTCTCCTTGAACGACCGCGGCGGGTGGGCGCCCTTTTCGTCTTCCTGGGCGTAATCTATCGAGCCGTCTATCATTACGGAGGTGAAGCCGAGAGCAATGGCCTGTTTGACCACCTCCAGGTTCGGGCCGTGGTCAAGGTGGCAGACGACCGGGAGGTCGGGGTTGTCTTCGACCGCAGCCAGGATAAGGTGTTTCAGATAGACCATCTTGGTGTACTCGAGGGCACCCCTGCTGGCCTGAAGGATAAGAGGGGTCCTGGTTTCAGCGGCCCCCTGCATCAGGGCCTGTATCTGCTCCATGTTGTTGACGTTATACGCTCCGACGCCGTAGCTGCCTTTGTTTGCCTCGTCAAGGACCTGTTTCAATGGGACCAATGGCATATTCTAGACTCCTTTCAGTCGTGAGGGTCCCAGGTCGAGCCCCTCAGTGCACTTCACTGGTACTTTTCGTATTCTTCCTGCCCGTGCCAGAAGATTGATGGGGCTGGAATACGCTCGCCGTCCGGGCCGTCAGGTCCAGCCTGCTTGTGGAAGGCAGGCGGCACGCGAAATCCGTCTATTGCGAAGAAACTTAGCGGGAAATCAAAGATCTCGCCCAGGTTCACGGTGAGCTCCACCTTGGGCAGACAGGGGGCCTGCAGCTGCGCGGTGACGGTGAACCACCCCTGGTTTTCGTCATCGTACATCTTTAAGTCTTCGAGGGCGAGTTCGGCCTTTTCGCCGACGTCGCCGAAGAACACGTTCCTGTACTCCGCCTCGTCGGTCTGCCAGTTGACCTTTCGGGCAATATAGCCGAGATAATATATGGAGATACCGCCTTCTATCTCTACCTCCTTCATCGTGCCAACACAGCCGTGGTCCACTGCAAATACCCAGCCTTCGAACATCCCCGCCCCGATTTGCACCAGCCGGGTAGCACGAGCCTGGAACCCGAGCGAGCGGTGCGTGCCCCAGCCAAGTTTGAGCGTCACAATGTCGGCCAGGTCGCGGAACCGATCCCCGACGTATTTGCCAACGGCCCCCAAAGGCGACCTTTCCTCTTCAGGGGCTGGGCGCTCGGCGAACGGGTCGAGCCTAAGGGAGTCCCTGTCGGGACCAGCACCCTCGGCCGCCCCGGCCAAATAGGAACAGAGAACAAAAGGGACGGTGACACAAGCCACTCCGAACCATTTCATGTAAGATCCTCCAGCCGCGAGAAAACCCCTTTCGAGCCGACCGATTGTAGAAATTGAACAGCCCACCGACCTCGGCCGGGTGCGCCACTCAAGCAAGGGAGATTATAAGTCTGCACAAGGGCCAGTCAAGCCGAAACTTCAAGGCCGCAGGCTTGCACCGCGGTTCGTCCTGCCTTACAATTTTGTGGCCGGGAACTAGGACGGTGAAGTGCTGAGGAAAGATTGCGAATACTGCGACCCTGATTGAGGTTGCAGTCTCCTGAAGGAGCAGGGCGTGAAATTGAAACCACTGTACATCGCCGCGACCGGGCAGCACGTGGGCAAGACCACCCTGGCCCTGGGCCTTGTCCGCTGCTTCCGAGACGAGGGGCTGAACGCCGGGTTCATGAAGCCGGTCGGACAAAACTACGTGGTCATCGACGGTGACAAGATCGACGAAGACGTGGTCCTGATGTGTAATACCTTCGACTGCAAGGGTGTGCTGAGGGACATGAGTACGATTGCGGTCGAGCCCGGCTTCACCGAAAAGCATATTTTCGCCCGGGACACCGTCCGGCTGCGGGAAAGCGTCCTGGGCGCTTACCGCCGTCTGGCGGCCGACAAGGAAGCAATGGTCATTGAGGGGACCGGTCACGCTGGGGTCGGCTCTTGCTTCGGTTTGTCAAATGCTGATGTCGCTCAGGCCCTCGGCTGCGTGGCTGTGGTGGTTTCGGGGGGCGGCATCGGCCGGCCCATCGACGAGATTGCTCTGAGTGCCTCGCTGTTCGGGTGCCGGGGCGTGAACACCTTGGGGGCGGTGCTGAACAAGATTCTGCCGGAAAAGTACGATAAGGTCAGGAGGGTGGTTTCCGCCGGCCTGGATAACATAGGTCTGAAACTCCTTGGCGCTGCACCGTATGTGGAAGATCTCACCTATCCCACCCTCGCACAACTGGTCAAGTCGCTCAACCTCGAAGTGCTTGCAGGTAAAGATGGCCTGGGCGCGCGGGTGGAACATAACATCGTCGCCGCCATGGAACCGGCGCACATGGCCAAGTATCTCTCTGACAATACTCTGGTGATTACGCCGGGCGACCGAATGGACAATATCGAGGTTTGCATTAGTGAGCATCTGAAGGACGGGCGGCCGCGGCTGGCCGGACTCCTGTTGACTGGCGGACTCCGCCCGTCCGGCGCTGCGATGAAGCGTCTGCGGAGTTCAGCCCTGCCGGTGCTGCTGAGCGATGACGACACCTTTACCGTGTCAAGGGAGGTAACAAGGTTGGTCTTCAAAATCGAACCAGGCGACAAGGACAAGATACAGGCAGCGCAGGAGATGGTTCGCTCCTACGTGGCCGTGGATTATATTCTCGAGTGCCTCGGCGCCTGAATCCTGAGCCCGTCCGTCTGCCATGGAGTTTGATTTTCGCCAGAGCCAGGTTTAGGTTGGGAAGTTATGCGAACTCTCGCCCACGGAAACGCGATAGCGGCCGCGCCCACGCCGACGTGTGCATTGCTCTTCCTGTTCTTCGGCGGACTGGCTGGCTGCACCACCCAGGTAACCTACGTTAGAACCAGAGAGCCCCTGGAAAAAGAGCGAATCCACGGGGTGGAAATCGTCGCCGTCCTGCCATTCAAGCACACTTCCGGCGAGCCCGGAGCGGCCGGCATCACAGAATCTAGAGTAGAGGCCGCAATCCAGGGAAGCTTCAAAGTCGTTGACCGCAAAAACGTCCGGCAACTCGGCATGGAGCGCGGTTTCAATGAATCGGACATGGTCGACCCAAGAACCCGCCAGGAGATACGGATGACCGGTGCCGACTCTGTTATCTGTGGTGAGGTCTCAAAATATGAGTCGGTGAAACAGAGCGGGTGCGAAAACGTCCGCGAGGTCGTCCCAGAGTACAGCTATTACACCGACAACCGCGGACGCAGGCAAAGGCGGATGACCTATCGCGTCGCAATTGTGCCCAAGGAATTCCTCCGCGTCGAAGTCACCGCATCCATTTCCATGAAACTTATCAGGCTGGCCGACGGTTCGGTGCTTGTCAGTCATGCCCAAACACTCACCGCCAAAGACCAGGGCGGAGGGACCTCCTCTAAAAGTATAGCCAGCGTCAAGACCGGAGGGGAAATGCTGAACGACCTCTCGCGACGGATTGTCGCCGGGTTCCTCGCCAAAATCATCAGGACTGACGTCGTCGAGCACCGGACCCTCGATAAATACTGGGGCGACGGGGTCAAGGCGGCGCTGAACGGCGACTGGGACGTCGCCAGCAGATACTTCTGGGACCGCTATCTCCGTGACAAAGACAGCGCCGAGGCCCTCAACAACATCGCCGTCTGCATCGAGGCCACAGCGAAGAACAATCCGCAAAAAATCAGAAAAGCCATCGCGCTCTACCGGAAGGCCGTCGAACTCGACTATGAATCGACCTACTCAAAGAACCTCAGCCGCGCCGAAGCCATGCTTGATGAAGTCCTGCGCCACACCGAGGAAAACAAATAGCCTCTCAAGTGGCGCCGGGCCGCGCCAAGCCCGATTCGGGAAAATTGAAATGATCCTGGCCGGTCGCGTTTTTTTCTTGACCGCCCCGCCTTGGTGGACAAAATAAGGGGGAGTATCAGGCGGTATTTGTCGGCGAGCCCCCGTGTGTGGCGGCGGGCGGATGCTTGTTTCCAACGCGGCCTGTTTCGTGGAGGACATATGGCCACTAAAAGAGAACGCAGAGATTTTCAGCGGCGCTCATTGAACACCACTATCCTGTTTAGACCGGTCGAAGCTGCAGGCGGTTCGTTCCGATCCGGTCAGATGCGCGACATCTCCGATGGCGGTGTATCGTTCGACACCGATGACCCGCCGACCGAAAGTTCGCTCGTCGATATGTTCTTCAAGGAACACACCAACGCCGCAGACCGGCGGGTGCGCGGTCGGGTCATGTGGGCAAGGCCGTCGCAGGCTGGGTTTTACACCATCGGAGTCGGCTTCGAAACGTAGCTACTCCCGCTCCGTCCGACGTGTCGGCCATCTACGCCTTCGAATGAGGCTGCGGCTCTGCCGGGGAGTGAACGTGTTTTGAAGCAGTATGGTGCCGCTGGGCTTCCGCCCACATCTCCTCAGCGGCTTGGTGGATTATCTTCTCGGTACCGACCTGCAAGGCTAATCGTGTCGGCGTGCAAAGCGCACACGCCGACGTCACCGGGAACGCCCCCGCCTCATACCCGCCGCGTTCCTTCAGCGTCAGTTCTGCATCTGTGGCCACGTATCCGCCGATTCCGTTGGTATAGGCGGCGACCATCGTGTGCTCGAACGGCGAGTGTTCGTCCATCCACAGTTGATACTCGCAGAACATCTCGCCCGCCAGCGCCATCAGGCACCACTGACCGGCCAACGTCACGGCCGTCATGTCCAGCCGAAGCTCCCGCCGTTCGCCGTTGGCCACCATCCGGCGCAGGTCCAACAGAGCGTCGAGCTGGTCGTGTAGCGCCCGCCGCGGCGCCTGCGGCCCTTCGCAGCTCTCAATGGCAGCCTTGTGCTCTTCGATAACCTGCTCGACTTCTTCCAAGGTTGGCGGGTCCTCAGTCGGCAGCATCAGCCGGCGCGTGACGCCGTTGAACACATCAGCCGTCAGAGGCGTCGCCCCCTCCAAAGCCGCCAGCACCGCATCTCCCAGTTTGTCGCCCGCTTTCTCGCACTCTTCAAAGCCGCCCTGCAATGGATGGCCGTTGATGTTCGCCCCACAGCCCTGCAGGAACATCGGCACTACACCGGCCCCAAGGCCGTGACGGATACGTCGGCACGCGAAGCCTGGATAGTCGGCCGTTATGAGTGTGCTGGATGAGTGCACGATGACGGGATGGGCCGCGTGCTCGAATAGCACGGCGGTGGGCTTGCCGTCTTCGCCGTCCACAGCCAGCACGTCCACCCATGGCACGACTGGCCCGTCGGGATTGTCGCACATCACGACCACCCCGTTCTTATCAGGCAGGCGCCGGTTGAAGCCCACCTGCACGCTGGCCCGGCCCGCTCGCCGCGTGCCAGGAACGGGATTGTCGGCCGCCTGTTGGACAAGCTTGGGCAAGCTGTCACGCAGCCCACGCAACCAGTCGCCGATGATGCGCTTCTGCTCTGGCGGAGGGCTCGGCAGGCCAAGGAGGTGGAACGGGCAGTTGTGCGTGTGGCTGAAGTTCAGCAGAACAGTCTCGATCCCCGTCGCTTCCGTGATGGCCGACCGCAGACCGTCCACAGTGTCCCAGTAATAGCCCACCAGGTCCATCGCGACAATGGCGATCTTCTGGGCGCCGTCGTCCAGCACCAGCGCCTTCGCAAAGAGTGGGTCGTGCACGCCCGTGCTCGGCCCGTGATATTCTACGATAAGCGTGCCTACCGGCGGGGTGATCTCCATTTCAGCAACGCCAGCTTTCATGATTTCTCCTTACTGTGTGTGGCGGGGCCCGGTCCGCCGGCAGCGCCAATCGAGCGTACCACAGCCGGGCGTGGCTGATCGCGTTCCCGTCGTTCTCACGGGCATGCTCGGAGGTCATCAGGTGGACGGTGTCGCCGCGCCTTGGGGCAATGACGGGATGCCGTCAGCCAGCTGGCGGAGAGGCAGGGATTCGAACCCTGGGAGGACATAAGCCCTCACTGGTTTTCGAAACCAGCCCGTTCGGCCGCTCCGGCACCTCTCCGTGGAAGCATTACGATGTTATTGTAATATATTCCGAGGCTTGCGTGCCGTCAAGGAGCAGGCAGAGTGCTCGGTTGTTGCGCCTCTTCGCGCGGAGACAGGCCGTCCCGCCGGATGTGATCCCGCCCTCGTCGAGAGGCCATACCATATTGCGCCGGTCGTGGGGGTGAAATTCAGGGGATTTCGTGGTACAGTGCCTGGGCATTGGACGATGCTGTTGCTTGGTGTTGGTGGTGCTTGCGAAACAGATTGTATTGAACAGATACCCTATTGGAAACCGCAGCTTGAGAACTCCGGGCTAGAGGTTCGAATGAAAAGTTACCTGGATTGTATTCCGTGTTTTGTTCGCCAAGCATTGGAGTCGGCCCGTATGGCGACCGGCGACGAGGCGGTTCACGAGCAAGTAATTCGTGAGGTGCTGCTGGCCAGCCACGAGGTGGACATGCGCCAATCGCCGCCGGCGATGGGCCAACGTATCCATCGGCTTATCCGGAAAATCACTGGCGAAACTGACCCATACCGCGAGATCAAGGATCAGTTCAATCGGGTGGCCCTGGAGCTTTATCCGGAGTTGAAGACTCGTGTTGCTCACTCCGGCAATCCGACCGAAGCCGCAGTTCGGCTCGCCGCTGCCGGCAACATCATAGACTGCGGTGTGAACACAATTCTGGACGAGGCCCGCGTTCGTCACGCGGTTGAACATGCTTTCGCGGACCCATTCAGCGCAGACATGGCGGGATTTGTCGAGGCAATCTCGGCGGCGAAGAGCATCCTCTATTTGGCTGACAACGCCGGGGAAATCGTTCTCGATCGGCTGCTCATCGAGCAAATGCCGCTGGAAAAGGTGACAGTCGTGGTAAGAGGCGGCCCGGTAATCAACGACGCAACCATGGACGACGCTCGGGTTGCGGGCCTTCTCGAGCTCGTCGAGGTGGTGGACAACGGCTCCGACGCACCAGGAACGATTCTGGATGACTGCACCGAGACCTTTCGGAGGCGATTCCGCGAAGCCGGCCTTGTCGTCGCCAAGGGCCAAGGCAACTACGAGACACTGAGTGAGGTGGAAAGGGACATCTGGTTCATGCTGAAGGTCAAGTGCCCGGTGATTGCCAGGGACATTGGTTGCGCGGTGGGAACTTCGGTTCTCCGGAGAAAAGGAAGGTCAGCGGCCATTGGGAAAAACGTGGGGTGAATGTCCCCGGGGTTGACGGGACCGCCCCGTTCGGACACAGTGCGCTCATCGGGCGCGGCGTGGGTTTTTGTCTGATGAAACTCGCGGACGGCAAACACTCTCGCGGTTGACTTTCTGATTTCAGGTGGTATCGTCCCTCGGTAAAATTATTCAGGAGGAACAATTCATGCAGGACTGTAAGGGTTGCACAGATGATGGTTTGGACATCGTGTATGACTTTGCCCGGGGAATGGTCACATCGCTGAAATTGGACCAGAACGAGCTCGCTCAGGAAGAAGTGCCCTCAGGGTTCCTGGTGCGTGATGTGGCTGCGGGCTCTGATTTCGTTGGGTTCAGTGAGGGGCACTGCGCTGAGCTTGGGCTGGACCTGGACGCGCATGTGGAGTCGTCGGCGAATTGCGTCAAGATCTCGGGGCAGGTCACAGATACTCGGAGGGAAGACCGCGCGATCACGCTTATGTTCGCTCTGCCCGTTGATGCATTAGGCTGGAAATGGCACGACGACGTGCGATGTTCCAGAACCATTGAGGGCGGCAGCGAATATACTAACGCCATAGACATTCATACCGGCGCGAACGGGATGCTCTCGCTCTATCCATTCGGGAGTATCAGCGGGGGTAAATATGGTCTGGCGCTTGCGATGGACATGGACGTAGCAGCGCAATATCGTATCGGCTACGACGCGTCCGCGAAGCACTTTTTCATCTCGTATGATTTCGGCTTGGTGAAAGAGACCGACCGTTTCCCATCCGCTGCTCAGTTCAGGTGCACTCTCTACAGGCCGGCCCCGTACTGGGGCTTCCGGTCTGCGAAGAAGAAGTTCTATTAGATTTTTCCTGATTATTTCACTAGCCGCTCCAAAGACCAG